>JANNFV010000668.1:0-3949 GCA_031380285.1 Hyphomicrobiales bacterium
ATTGCCCGATGATCGATTCAGGCGTCACCACGAAGTTGCCGTTCTTGTGCGTGCCGTCGATGGCCGCCTTCATGCACTGCTCGAAATAGGCGATGAGATAGCGCGCATAGCCGCCGAAAATCTCGTCGCCGCCCTGCCCTCCCAGCACCACCTTCACGTGCTTCGCCGCAAGGCCCGACACCATGTATTGCGGAAACGACCCGGGACCGGCGACCGGCACGTCGAGGTGGTAGATCACCTTGCCGATGTTGTCGCTGAAATCGCGCGCCTTGATGTCGATCTGGTGGAGTTCGATGCCGCCCATGGCGGAGGCAGATTCGGCGTAACCGCTTTCGTCATACCCCTCGAATTCCGTGAACTTGCCGTGGAAGCCCAGACGCGCCGAGGATTCCTCGCGAGACGCGCGGATGGCGATCAGGCTCGAATCGATGCCACCGGAGATGTAGGCCCCGACCGGCACGTCTGACCGCAGATGCAGGCGGATCGATTCGTCGAGCACCTCCTCCATCCGCTCCGCGAACCAGTTGGCGGTGTGGGAATAGTCGATGTCGTAATGCACGTCCCAGTAGCGGCTGATCCGGACCTGGCCGTTTTCGACCGAGAGGGAATGGCCGGGCAGCAGCGATTTGACGTGGCGAAACAGCGTGCGCTCGCCGATGGTGTACTGGAAGGTCAGGTATTCCGAGAGCGCTTCCGGGTCCGTCTCGATCTCCGGCAGGAAAGGCATCAGGGCCTTCATCTCGCTGGCGAAATACAGGACATTGGCGACGACGGCGTAATAGAACGGCTTCACGCCGAAACGATCCCGCGCACAAAACAGCCGTTCCCCATCATAAAGCGCGAAAGCGAACATGCCGCGCAAGGCATCGACGCAGGCCTTGCCGTCCAATGCGTAGCCCGCGAGGATCATCTCGGAGTCGGAGTTCGTCCGCTGCCGCCAGCCGCGACCCCGCGCCGTCTCCTGCAATTCCCGGTAATTGTAGATCTCGCCATTGTAGACCAGCACATGCCCAGGTTCGGAATGCATGGGCTGCGCGGCATCGGGGCTCAGATCGATGATGCTGAGGCGCCGGTGAACGAGCGCCACGGATTTGTCCGGAGAAATCCAGAGGCCATCGCCATCCGGGCCGCGATGGGCGATCAACCCGCTCATCGCGGCTGCCCGGCGCTCGATATTGCTGATCGGAGTCCGATCAAGCGAGATGATGCCAGCCAGGCCGCACATGCGATTTTCCAGTGTCGGAGATATTCAGGTGACTGTTTCCAGCCGTGTGGCGGCTATATTTCAGGCATGGCCCTTAGACAAGCCTATGAGGCCTGCGGCGTCTGCATCGGTGCTGTTACAACCATGACTTCTCGGGACCAGTTGAAAGGTAAAATTAACCATATCTGCCAATAGATGTTGCTGAATCGGTGTTTTCACATGCTTTAGTTGAAATGCGCATGGCCCCAGACTGGCCAAGAGAGTGTCACATGGACAAGTTCCTTCTGACGAAAAAGCTATGGGCTCTGGTTCAGACCCTGCCGCTGGCTGACGGCGACCACCTTCCGGGTTGGAACGACACCGTCGATTCGCAAGGCATTGCGCCATGGCTTGGACATGACCCACTGTCGGGCCAGCAGATTCCCGCCGAGATTGCCTGCGAACAGCCCGGCATCTGGCAGGGCGGTCAACCGGCAGGGCAGGATGACGAGCGCAGCACGCCGATGATCCCATGGCTCAGTTCCGCCGACATCTTCATCGCCTGCGACATTCCCGGACCACTTGACGATCCGCAAGGCGCGAATGGCTGGGCTGGCGTGATGCCGACTGATGCCATGGCTCCCGTTCTTGATGATCCTCAAGGCGCGAACGGCTGGGCAGGCGTGGTTCCGAACGATCCGATGGCACCTATTCTGGATGATCCCCAGGGCGCGAACGGCTGGGCTGGCGTACTGCCGACCGATCCGATGATTCCGGCTCTGGACGATCCGCAGGGCGCGAACGGTTGGGCTGGCTTTCTTCCGCAGGCTTTTTATTGGGAAAGCACCACTGGTCTGTGGGCTCCTTTCGGCTGAAGCAGTGCGTTCCCTTTTCGTTGCCTCAGGCAATCGAAGGTCTCCGAATGAAGACCGGTGTTCGGCCTTCTCAACGACGACTGCCTCCAATCGCTCGCCTGCCAGCCGTCTTTTGATGCAGATCAGTACAAAGGCCAACATATTGATCATCAATTGAGATTTGCGGCGTTAACCATGTTTTCCAATAAATTCTTAACCATAGTTTTATTCTGCGATCAGCTGCTTACAGTCAGTTTCAGTGAGATGTGGCGTCATCGCGTGAGGATTGCATATGTGTCAGTTGTGTTTGATGGGTGATTCTGGAGAATCGACAACCCAGGGATTTCAGTGCCAGAGCGGATTCTCCCCCTATGTGCCGCCTGGCAGCGTTGGTTCAGAACCGGGCGACACTCCTGCGGAAGCATCAGGAACAAGTCAGGCGCTGACAGGCGTTCAGAACATCGATGGTGTGCTCAGCAAATTCAAATGGGCACCGAGTGCACTGACCTTTGCATTCCCGACAGATGCAAGCTGGTACCCCACGAGCTATTCGGGGTCCAACGAGCCGGGCAACACGTTCAATACCTTTACGGCGGCGATGCAGACCGCTGCTCGCTGGACATTCAATCAGACGTCGCTGTTCTCCAATGCGACGTTTGTCGAACTTGATCCGGCAACCAGCTCCTACACAGCCGTTGATATTGCTCTGGCACGATCGTCCACACCGTCCACGGCCTATGCCTATTATCCCGGCAGCGTCCCCGTCACAGGGGATGTCTGGTTTGGCTACAACTATGACAGCCGCCCGATCAATGGCGGCTCGAACTACACCAACCCCATCAAAGGCGGCTATGCCTGGCTCACCATGGTGCATGAGATCGGGCATGCGCTCGGCCTCAAGCATGGCCATGCGCCGGACACCTTCTCTGGCGGCAACACCACGATCATGACGTCCAATCGCGACAGCATGGAATTCTCGGTCATGACCTATCGCGGCTATATCGGTGCACCAGCCACGGGCTACATCAACGAGTCGTTCGGCTATGCCCAATCTTTCATGATGTATGACATTGCCGCTCTGCAGACGATGTATGGTGCCAATTTCACAACCAATTCCACCAACACTACCTACACCTTTTCCTCGACCACGGGGGAGATGTTCATCAATGGTATTGGTCAGGGCGCGCCCGGCGGCAATCGAGTGTTTCTGACGGTCTGGGATGGCGGCGGGACCGACACCTATGATTTTTCGAACTACACCACAAACCAGGTGATCGACCTGACACCCGGCGGATGGTCCGCGATGAGTGCGGTTCAACTCGCCAACCTGGGTGCGGGCAATTTCTCGCGTGGCAACGTTTTCAATGCGCTGCAGTTCAACGGCGATGTGCGCTCTCTGATCGAGAACGCCATTGGCGGCTCGGGCAATGACACGATCACCGGCAACATCGCCAACAACGTGCTGACGGGTGGCGCGGGCGACGACACGTTCTTCAATTCTCTCGGCTTCGACACGATCACGGATTTTGCAGCCGGTGGTGTTGTCGACCGGCTGAACATCTCGGCCATCGCCTCGCTCTCCGACCTCGCCAAGGCACAGGGCCTGGCCTCGCAGGTGGGGGCAGACACTGTCATCACGCTGGGCTTCAACAACGTGGTGACGCTCAGGAACGTGACGGCGACGGCGTTGACGGCGGCGGATTTCGTGCTGGCGGCGGCGGCTCCCAACAACCCGATCAACGGTGGCGCGGGGCCGGACACGCTGACGGGAACGGCGGGCGTCGATTCCATCACCGGTGGCGATGGCAATGACGCGCTCAGCGGCCTGGCCGGCAACGACACCATCGTGGCAGGCAACGGCGCGGATTACCTGCTGGGCGGCGATGGCAACGACCTGCTCGATGGCGGCGCG
>JANNFV010000019.1:0-9038 GCA_031380285.1 Hyphomicrobiales bacterium
TCCGGAACCATCACGTCAGGATCGGCAAGCGCGGTCCAGCGGGCGGCTCCCAGGCGGGCCATTCGTGTCAGCAGCGCCTTGCGCGTCGCGGCAGGCAGCGGATGCAACGGTGCCTCGCGGATCAGCGCACCGCCATGGGCATCCGCCACGATGAAGCCCGTGTCGGTGGGGAAGAGCGCCTCGTCCACGTCAGGGGCCGTGGCGAAGAACAGCCTGTCGCAGGATGCTCTGTACTCCGGCCATTTGCCGTCGGCCCGCAGATCCTCCTTCGAGGACTTGATCTCGACGATCCAGATTTCGCCTGTGCGCGACACGGCCAGAAGATCGGCCCGGCGACCGGACGCCAGCGAGACTTCCGGCAGGGCGAAGAGATCGTGGCTGGCCAGCAACCTCAGCGTGCCCCGGCGGATGGCCAGGGCGCGCTCGGACTGACGGCCGTCTTCGAGACTCACGCCTTCGCATCCTGGAGGATCATCTCGGCCCCCTTCTCGGCGATCATCATGGTCGGCGAGTTGGTATTTCCAGATGTGATGCGCGGCATGGCGGACGCATCGATGACACGAAGCCCCGGCACATGGCGCACGCGCAGCCGCTCGTCGAGAACGGCCATCGGGTCTTCCTTCACGCCCATCCTGGCCGTACCGACCGGATGGAAGATCGTGGTGCCGATGTCGCCCGCCGCCTTCTCCAGTTCGGCTTCGGTCGCAAGATCCGCTCCGGGCAGGTATTCCTCGGGGTGATACTTCCCCAGCACATCGGACGACACGATGTGACGGGCCAGGCGGATCGAGTCGACCGCCACGCGCCGATCCTCCGGCGTGCTCAGATAATGCGGATGAATGCTTGGTGCGGCCTTAGCATCGCGCGAGGCGAGGCGCACGAAGCCGGAACTCGTCGGCCTGAGATTGCAGACGCTGACCGTGAAGGCTCCGAACGGATGCAGCGGCTCGCCGAACCTGTCGAGCGACAGCGGTTGCACGTGAAACTGCACATTGGGCGTGGCGAAATCCAGCGATGACCGCGTGAAGCAGCCGAGCTGCGAAGGTGCCATCGTCATCGGACCCTTGCGCAGCAAAGCATACTGCGCCGCCATCAACCCGCGCCTGAGCAGGGACTGGTACAGGACATTCATGGTCTGCACGCCCTGCACCTTGAAGATGGTGCGCAACTGCAGGTGATCCTGCAGGTTGGCCCCCACGCCCGGCAGATCGGTCACCACGGGGATATCCAGTTCACGCAGTGCTGCGCCCGGACCGATGCCGGAGAGTTGCAGCAGCTTGGGCGTGGCGATGGCCCCAGCCGACAGGATGACCTCTCGCCCTGCCATCACGGTCGCCTTGCCCGCCTTACCCATATACTCGATGCCGACGGCCCGCTTGCCCTCGAACAGGATGCGTGTGGCCTCGGCCCCCTTGATCACCCGCAGGTTCGGGCGGTTGAGCACCGGCTTCAGGAAGCCCCGCGCCGCACTCCAGCGACGACCGTTCTTCTGGTTCACCTGGAAATAGCCGACGCCTTCGTTGCTGCCGGTGTTGAAATCATCCGTCGCGGGAATGCCCCTGTCCTGGGCCGCCGCAATGAAGGCATCGAGAATTTCCCAGCGCATGCGCGGCTGGTCGACGCGCCACTCGCCGCCCGCCCCGTGATGGACCGATCCGCCCGCGAAATGATCCTCCTGGCGCAGGAACAGGGGCTTCACCTCGTCCCAGCCCCAGCCATCGAGGCCAAGCTGTCGCCAGCCATCATAATCCGCGGCCTGCCCGCGCATGTAGATCATGGCGTTGATGGCCGATGATCCGCCGATCACCTTGCCGCGCGGATAGTTCAGGGTCCGCCCGTTGAGGCCCGCCTCCGGATCGGTCCTGAACATCCAGTCCGCCCTCGGATTGCCGATGGCGAAGAGATATCCCACTGGAATGTGGAACCAGATCCAGTTGTCGTCGCCACCCGCCTCCAGCAGGGCGACAGTCTTCGTCGGATCGGCGGAGAGGCGGTTGGCCAGCACGCAGCCCGCCGAGCCCGCGCCGACGATGACGTAGTCATACGTCTGCGCCTCCGCCGCGATGGCCATGTCAGCCGCCCACGCCCATTGCAGCCAGCGCCGCCATGTTGAGCAGGTCGGTGTCCTTGGCACCCATCGAGACGATCTGCACCGGCTTGTCGAGGCCAATCAGCAGCGGCCCGATGACGGTGGACCCGCCCAGCTCCTGCAGCATCTTGGTGGCGATGGCTGCCGAATGGAATGCTGGCATGACAAGCACATTGGCCGGTCCCGTGAGGCGACAGAACGGGTATTGCGCCATGATCTCCGGATTGAGCGCCACATCGGCACCCATCTCGCCATCATACTCGAAATCCACCTTCTGCCGGTCGAGGATTTCAACCGCCTCCTGCACGCGCTTGGAACGTTCGGCCTCGGGATAACCGAAGGTCGAGAACGAGAGCAGCGCCACGCGCGGCACATAGCCCAGCCGCTTGGCCGCGCCCGCCGCCTCGATGGCGATCTCGGCGATCTCGGGCGCTGTCGGCATTTCATGCACGGCAGTATCAGCCACAAGGACAGTTCTTCCCCGTGCAATCACGATGGAAATGCCAATCATGCGGTGGCCGGGCTTCTGGTCGATGACGCGGGTCACGTCCTCCAATGCCACGGAGTAATTGCGGGTCAGGCCGGTCACCATGGCATCGGCATCGCCCGTCGCCACCATGGCCGCGCCGAAATGGTTGCGGTCCTGGTTGATCAACCTCTGGCAGTCGCGGAAGAGGTAGCCCTTTCGCTGCAGCCGGTCATACATGTACTGCGCATAGGCCCCGTTGCGCTTGGACAGCCGTGCATTGTGGATCTCGATCCCGTCCTTGATCTCCACGCCTGCCGCTTCGGCCGCCTCGCGGATGCGCTCCTCGCGCCCCACCAGGATGGCCTTGCCCAGCCCCTGCGTGCTGTAGGTCACCGCCGCGCGGATCACGGCTTCCTCCTCGCCCTCGGCGAAGACCACGCGCTTGGGCCGCCGCTGCACCTGCTCGAACACCCGGGCCAGCACACCCGCCACCGGATCGCGCCGCGCATGCAGCGCCCGACGATAGGCTTCGATATCGGCGAGCGGCTTGCGGGCGACGCCCGTCTCCATCGCGGCCTCGGCCACGGCTGACGAGATCGACGCCATCAGGCGCGGATCGAAGGGGGCCGGAATGATATAGCCCTTGCCGAATTTGGGCCTGGCACCACCATAGGCCGCCGCCACCTCGTCCGGCACGTCCTCGCGGGCGAGTTCCGCGATGGCCTTGGTGGCCGCCACCTTCATCTCCATGTTGATGGCGGTGGCCCGCACATCCAGCGCACCCCGGAAGATGAAGGGGAAGCCCAGAACGTTGTTGACCTGGTTGGGATAGTCCGACCGCCCTGTGGCGATGATCACGTCGTCACGCACGGAATGCGCGTCTTCCGGCGTGATCTCGGGGTCTGGGTTCGCCATGGCGAAGATGATCGGATTGGGGGCCATCGACTTGACCATGTCCTTGGTCAACGCCCCCTTGGCGGAAAGGCCGAAGAAGATGTCGGCTCCCTGCATCGCGTCTGCCAGCGAGCGCGCCTTGGTCTTGGCGGCATGGGCGGATTTCCACTGGTTCATGCCCTCGGTGCGACCCTGGTAGATCACCCCCTTGGTGTCGCACAGCAGCACGTTCTCGGGTGCGAAGCCCATGGCCTTGACCAGATCGAGACAGGCAATGCCCGCTGCACCCGCGCCATTCACCACGAGCTTCGTCTGCTTGACGTCGCGTCCGGTCAGCAGCAGGGCATTCATCATGCCTGCCGCCGCAATGATCGCCGTGCCGTGCTGGTCATCATGGAACACGGGGATGTCCATCAACTCCTGCAAGCGCTGCTCGATGATGAAGCATTCCGGTGCCTTGATGTCCTCCAGATTGATGCCGCCGAAGGACGGCCCGAGATAGCGCACGGCATTGATGAAGGCGTCGGTATCCTCGGTGTCGATCTCGAGATCGATGGAATCCACATCGGCAAAGCGCTTGAACAGCACCGCCTTGCCCTCCATCACCGGCTTCGAGGCCAGAGCACCCAGGTTGCCGAGGCCAAGGATGGCCGTGCCGTTGGTGATGACAGCCACGAGATTGCCCCGCGTCGTGTAGTCGAAGGCCAGCGACGGGTCTTTGGCGATGGCCAGCACCGGCACCGCAACGCCGGGCGAATAGGCCAGCGACAGATCCCGCTGCGTCGCCATCGGCTTGGTCGGCACGATCTCCAGCTTGCCCGGCTTGCCACGCGAGTGGAAATCCAGCGCCTCCTGGTCGGTAAAGGTAGGGCGACCGCGGCGGAGTTTGGGATCTGGTGCAGGCATGAAGGCAATTCCCCCGGAGTCTTTTGTGATTTGTTGGACACCGACTTTACGGGGAGTGATATGGAGTGAACAAGGGAATTTGCGGAGGCATGGCATTTTTCCCTTCTCGCCCCGCAAAGGCTGGGCCACCGCATAGGGCGTGTCATTCCCGACCGTGTCCGGCGGAGCCGGATCACAAGATCGGGAATCCAGCATAGAGTGTCTCCTGCAATATGATTTTGCCGTCTTCGGCGAACCTAAACGCGAAATGGCCTAGAATTGCAGCCAGAACACCTCACCCTCGCTCTCGGCGCTGTCGAGCCAGAGGAAGTTGAGGCCGGGGAACTCCGCCTCCAGAAGATGCCTGTCCTCGCCGATCTCGCACAGCAGGCCGCCTTCCTGTGTCAGATGGGCCTTTGCTCCCGTGATGATCTGGCGCACCAGATCAAGCCCGTCCTCGCCACCCAGATGCGCCATTTGGGGTTCTGCCGCATATTCCGCCGGAAACGCATCGACAACCTGCCGGGCCACATAGGGCGGGTTGGCAATGATCAGATCGTAGCGCTCGCCCTTCACAGGCTTGAAGAGATTGCCCTTGAGCGCCCGTATGCGATCATCCAGCCCGTGATCGACAATATTCTTCGTCGCGACGGCCAGGGCATCCGCCGACAGCTCGACGGCGTCCACCGTGGCGAGCGGAAAGCGCCATGCGGCCAGAATCGCGAGACATCCCGACCCGGTGCACAGATCAAGGATGCGCGTCACATGCTCCGGTGCGCTGATCAGGCTGCCATCCTCGGAACTGAAGAGCTGCTCCGCCAATTCTCCCGCCAGCATTTCGCCCAGATAGGAGCGCGGCACGATGACCCGCTCGTCCACGTAGAATGGCACGCCCTGGATATAGGCTTTCTGCACCAGGTAGGCCGAGGGCTTGCGGGTGGTGACCCGCTTGTCGATGATTTCGGCCAGCGCCATGCGCTCCGCTGGCAGAAGCCGGGCATCAAGCCATGGCTCCAACTGATCAACGGGAAGATGCAGCGTTTCCAGGATCAGGAAGGCCGCATCGTCCAGCGCGGTTGTCACGCCATGTCCGTGCACCAGACCGGCCGCCGTGAAGCGGCTGACGGCGAGACGCAGGAAATCGCGGATCGTCAGCAATTCGCTGGACGCCAAGCGAAGGTCGGTCTTGGAAAGGGTGAGAGCCATGGCGTCTCCTATCATGCGGGCGGGCCGGTGCGAAAGGGAGGCACCACAACCGCTGCGTCCGTTTGCCAGTGGACGCCGGACGCCATCGGACCTAGAAAGTGCCCATGCACGAACGCGCTTTTCACAGGCTGTTGCGGGAAGGGCTGGCGCTCCTTGCCATCCTCGCGATGGTGCTTGGGCCCTTGGCGCTGGCCACCAGCCGCAGCCTGGCGGCGCAGGAGCGTGTCAATGTCGCGGCTGGCCTGTCGCCGCTGCTAATCTGTGCGCCCGGTGACAGCATCGACGGGCTTGCCGCCAAGACTGGCGGTGCGATCTGCGACCATTGCCTGCCTGCGACAGGCCCCACGCCTGCCCCGCAGGTTGGCCCGGCCATCGCATCGTCCTTCGCGCCAGCGCGTTTTCCTGCAGACACCTGTCCGTCGGCCGTGCTGGCGCACCTGCGGCTTCCACCCTCCACCGGACCGCCTTCGACCTGATCCTGGACGCCATCAGCGGACCGGTGAGCCGGTCTTCAAATTCCTTGTTCCTATCAGGAAATCACCATGTCCTTCACACGTCGCGCGGCCCTCATTGCCGCCAGCTCCACCATTCTGCTTGCCGCTTTCGCTCCCTCCGTCCGTGCCCATGGCTATAAGCTGGGAGATCTGGAAATCGGCCACCCCTGGACGCGGGCCACGCCGCCTTCTGCCCGCGTTGCGGGTGGGTTTCTCAAGATCACCAACAAGGGAACAGTCGCCGACCGGCTGCTCTCCGCCACCTTCACCGGCTCTGGCACAACCGAGGTGCATGAAATGGCCCATGAGGGCGGCGTCATGCGGATGCGCGAATTGCCGAACGGGCTGGAGATCAAGCCGGGCGAAACCGTGGAACTCAAGCCCGGCGGATTCCATCTGATGTTCATCGGCCTGAAAGCCGCCTTGGCCGAGAAGGAGCGCCTGAAGGGCGAACTCGTGTTCGAGCGGGCCGGGCGAATCGAGGTTGATTTCGCCGTGGAAGGCATGGGCGCAAGGGGTGGCGAACACGACCATCACGGCCATGCTCCGGCCAAGACCAACTGAGGCCATCGCCATGAACGCCCTCACGATCATCCGCTATGGAGCCTGGGTCGCGATTGCGGCCCTTGGCGTTGTCATCGCCTTCGTGTTGCTGACTCCGCAGCCAAGGCCGGACCAGGCCGCGGGCGGACGCATCGGGGGGGCATTCACGCTGGCGAATGCCAAGGGTGGTGTGCTCGACAGCGCTGCCTTGAAAGGCAAGCCCTACGGCCTGTTCTTCGGCTTCACGCAATGCCCGGATATCTGTCCGGGCACCTTGACCGAGATGACGGCGCTGCTGGATGAGCTCGACAAGGGATCACTATCCACCAGGGCGAAGGAGTTCCGCATCCTGTTCATCACCGTGGATCCGGAGCGCGATACGGCTGACCTGCTCGCCAACTATCTCTCGGCCTTCGATGGCCGCATCACCGGCCTGATCCCGACGCTGGAGGCACTGCCCGCCCTCGCAAAGCAGTTCGCGGCCTTCTACCAGAAGGTGTCGACCTCATCGGGCTATACGATGAACCACACCTCAGCAGTGTATCTGTTCAACCGTGAAGGGGTGTTTTCCGGCACCATCGATATCCAGGAGAGCAAGGCCAGCCAGAAGGCGAAGCTGGAGCGGCTGCTGGGGCGGTGAGCCGGTTCAGCAACTCAACGCCTCGCAGCGCCTGAGATTGGCGAGCGCCTTCTGCTTGCCCGCCAGATCCACGTACCCCACCACGGCTTCGCGCCCCGCCACGAAAGAGGGTGTCGCCGTGAGTCCCAGGTTGTCTCCCAGCCTTGAGGCCAGCACCAGCGCATCGGTCACGCGATCGCTGTCGGCATCCTTGATCAGCTTGGCACGCTCCGTACCCAGTTCCACCGAGGCCGTAACGGCGCGGGATGCGTCGACCTTCCCGCGCAGCTTGAACAGTGCCTCGTGCAGCGCCAGGTAGCCGCCCGGTGTTGTCTGCATGGAATGCGCCAGGGCCACGCGCGACGCCTCGATGGAGGCTTCACCCAGGATGGCATAGTTGACGAGCACGTAGCGCAGGTTCCTGTCCGCCGCCAGCAAGGGGCGGATCTCTGCCGCCGAGCGCTTGCAGAAGCCGCAATTGTAATCGAAGAACTCGATCAGCGTGGCATCGCCGCGTGGATTGCCCAGCACTATGCGCCCCGGCAATGTCAGTACCTCGTTGGCAAGCTCGGAGGGCAACCGCAGCACGCGGGCTGCGGAGGGACCGGTGGAAAGGCTCAAGGCCAGAACCGACCCACCCGCGGTCAAGAGGGCGCGGCGGGTCAGTCCGGTCCTGAACTCCGCCGCAGTCCGCATCAAGCCGCCTTCCGGGCGCTCAACAGGCCCTTGGCCACCATCAGCTCAGCAATCTGGATGGCATTGAGGGCGGCACCCTTGCGCAGGTTGTCCGACACGCACCAGAAGGCCAGGCCATTCTCGACGGTGATGTCCTCACGGATGCGGGAGATGTAGGTGTCATCCTCGCCTGCCGCTTCATGCGGTGTCATGTAGCCACCGTTCTCGCGCTTGTCGATGACCTGCACGCCAGGTGCGGACCGCAGGACGGCGGTTGCCTCCTCCACATTGATCGGCTTGGCGCATTCGATATTGACGGATTCGGAATGGCCCACGAACACCGGGACGCGCACGCAGGTCGCGGTCAGCTTGATCTTGGGATCGAGGATCTTCTTCGTCTCCGCCATCATCTTCCACTCTTCCTTGGTGTAGCCATCCTCCATGAAGACATCGATGTGGGGGATGACATTGAAGGCGATGCGCTTGGTGAACTTGCGCGTTTCGGGCTGCTGCACCGAAAAGATGGCCCGCGTCTGGTTCATCAGCTCGTCCATGCCGTCCTTGCCCGCGCCGGAAACCGACTGGTAGGTCGAGACGACGACACGCTGGATCTCGAAACGGTCATGCAACGGCTTGAGCGCCAGCACGAGCTGCGCGGTCGAGCAATTGGGGTTGGCGATGATGTTCTTCTTCGAGAAACCGACAACAGCGCCGGGGTTCACCTCGGGCACGATCAGCGGCACGTCCGAATCGTAGCGCCAGGCCGACGAGTTATCGATGACGACGCAGCCCTGCTGGCCGATCTTCGGTGACCAGACCTTGGACACCTCGCCGCCTGCCGACATCAGGCAGATATCGGTGCCGCGGAAGTCATAATGCTCGAGCGCCTTCACCTTCAGTGTCTTGTCGCCGAAGGAAACCTCCTGCCCGATGGAGCGCTGCGAGGCCAGCGCCACCACTTCGCTCACCGGAAAGGCGCGCTCGGCCAGAATGTTGAGCATTTCGCGGCCCACATTGCCGGTGGCGCCTGCGATTGCGATCTTGAAACCCATGACCGTTGTCCTGACTGTCGATGAAGAGACGAAAGCTCTTGTTGGATCTCCCCCGGGGAACCTGATCCGCCGGGCTTGTCGCCGCCGAACCCTGACCTGTCCCCCGCCGGGG
>JANNFV010000035.1:0-7469 GCA_031380285.1 Hyphomicrobiales bacterium
GCTGGCCATGTCGAGATAATGCGCCAAGGTGCGCCCGATCACCTCGGGCTGCTCATGAATTTCCTTGGCCATGAAATGGCGGTGGTTGCCCTTGTCCACCAGGAACGCGCCTGCCTGGCTCTTGATCCGCTTGCGTTTCACCACGGCGTTTGTGGCATCGCGGAATTCCGCTCCCGCACGGTTGAGGACAACCCAGTCGCCCTCCTCGAGATAGGCAATGCTGTCCGTGAAGGGCGCGAGCGCGAGCGCGTCCGATCCCAGATACATCTCGCCGTCGCCGTAACCCACGGCCAGTGGTGCGCCCTGGCGGGCTCCGATCAGCAGATCGTCGTGACCTTCAAAGACAAACGCCAGCGCAAAGGCGCCGTGCAGGCGCGGCAACGCTTTTTGTACCGCCATCACCGGATCGTTGGTGCCACGCATCTCACGCGTCACCAGATGCGCCACCACTTCCGTGTCTGTCTCGGACTGGAAGACGCAGCCATCAGCGATCAGTTCCTCGCGCAATTCCCGGAAATTCTCGACAATACCGTTGTGGACGACCGCCAGCTTGTCGGTGGCGTGCGGATGCGCGTTGGCTTCGGTGGGTTTTCCGTGGGTGGCCCAGCGGGTGTGGCCAATGCCGATCATGCCCTTGAGCGGCTCCTCCAGCAGGCGGGCCTCGAGGTTGCGCAGCTTGCCCTGGGCACGCCTGCGGGTCAGGTGACCATCTTCGAGCGTCGCTATGCCGGCGGAATCATAGCCGCGGTATTCGAGGCGCTTCAGCGAATCGACCACCAGGCCAGCAACGGGCGTTTGCCCAAGGATTCCAACGATTCCGCACATTCTGGTTCTTCCCGCCATTGTTCTGGTTGCGCAGAGGGGTAGTGGCAGCGCCCTTGCCCCATCAAATCAACTTGAATGACCGTTTGTGACCGGGTTGCCGGTCATTTCTGCTTTTTCGTGGCCTTCCGCTCGGCCATGGTGGTGTGGAAACGGCGCGCCCAGCCCTCTTTCGTCAGTTGCTCCGCCCGTGTCAGCGCCAGCGCATCGGCGGGAACGTCCCGTGACACCACCGACCCCGATCCGACATAGGCACCGTCGCCGATGGTCACCGGTGCGACCAGCGACGAGTTCGAGCCGATGAAGGCCCGTTCGCCAATCGTGGTGCGATACTTGAAGTAGCCGTCGTAATTGCAGGTGATCGTGCCCGCGCCGATATTGGCTTTCGCGCCAATCGACGCATCACCGATATAGGTCAGGTGGTTGATCTTCGCACCCCTGCCCACATCAGCATTCTTGACCTCGCAGAAATTGCCGACCTTCGAGTCGGCCGCCAGAACCGTGCCGGGACGCAACCGCGCGAACGGGCCGACATGTACGCCCTCGCCAATCACAGCGCCTTCGATGTGGCACGACGCGTGGATGATTGCGCGGTTCTCGACTGTAACACCGGGCCCGAAGAAAACGTTCGGTTCAACAATGACATCAGAGCCAATCTTCGTGTCATGGCTGAAGAAAACACTGGCGGGATCGACGAGCGTTGCACCATTGCGCATGGCCTGCTCGCGCAACCGTCGCTGCATGATGCCCTCGGCGGTGGCGAGTTTCATGCGATCATCGACGCCCATGACCTCTTCTTCAGGAGCAATCACGGCAACCGTGCGCAGGCCCATGGAGCGGGCAACTTCAACGGCATCCGTCAGGTAGAACTCCTTCTGGGCATTGGCATTGCCGATCTTGCCAAGGATTTCGAGTGCCATGCGTCCCTCGAACGCCATGAGGCCCGCATTGCACAGCGTCACGGTGCGCTCGGTTGGCGAGGCGTCCTTGTGCTCGCGAATGGCAGTCAGGTCATCGCCAGCCATCAGGAAGCGGCCATAGCCGGTTGGATCCTTCGCCTTGAAGCCCAGGGCTGCGACGGCAGCACCACCCGCGATAGCATCCCGCAACTTGGCAATGGTTTCCGGCTGAACCAGCGGCGTGTCGGCGTAAAGCACGATCAGCGCATCGCATCCCGCCGCGATATCCTCTTTCGCCTGCAAGACGGCGTGGGCCGTGCCGAGACGATCAGTCTGGACACGGATGGTGGCTCCCGGGAATTGCTTGCGGGCTTCCAGCGCCACATCGTCGCGATCCGGGCCGACGACAACGGAAGCAGCCGTAGCGACGCTTTCGCCGACTGAAGCCAGCACGTGGCCGATCATCGAGCGCCCTGCCACGGCATGCAGCACCTTGGGCAGACTGGACCGCATCCGCGTGCCTTGGCCTGCGGCCAGCACGACTGCGAGGGACTTCATTGCGCCATCTGTCATGACTGTGACCTCATCGGGTTGGCCGCGCCTGATCATCATGGTGGTGGAATCGAATCCACAAGCCATGGATCGTGCATGGCGCATCGGAGTAAAGAAACGACAAATGCGCCACCGTCATGATTGAAACACAGGGCAATTCCAATCTGCTCCCGTATGGTCGTCCTGACAGGGCTTGACCCGGCCATCCACGTTTCCTTTCAGCATTGCCAAACGTGGATGCCCGGCTCAGGGCCGGGCATGACGGTAGATTCGAATCGGCATGGAATGAAAAACCACCGATCCCCGCTTCACCCCGCGGCAGGATGCGCTATAGAGCGGCGGTGCTTCCCCGGCAGCCTGCATCTGATCGGGACCGTAAACTTGGACAAGATCACTCGGGATGCCTGATCTGGACCGGCGCCATTTTCTCGCAGCAGCGGCCGCAGTCGGTATCGGCACGCGGGCCGCTGCCCAGCAGACACCGGGGGCATTGGCCTTTCTGCAGGCCGTGCTGCAGGACGGCACACGGTTTGATCCCGGCGTCGTGATCGAGGCCGCCCGCGTCCTGTCCAAGCGGGCGTTCACACCTCCCAACACCACCTTGCCCGATCCCTTCAACGGCATGAATGCCGAGACCTATGGCGGGATCCGCCATCGGCCAGAGCGGCAGATCTGGTCGGATGAGCATCGTCCGCTGGTCATCGAGCCGCTGCATCGCGGTTTCGTCTATGCCACGCCCGTGGCCATCAGCGTGGTCGAGGACGGCATTGTCCGGCGCATAGTCTATGACCCGAACCGCTACAGCTTCGGGCGGCTTCAGCCACCGGCACAACCACCTGACATTGGATTTTCCGGCTTTCGGTTGCTGACATCGGGCGAGAATCAGCGTGAAATCGCGGCATTTCAGGGCGCGACCTTCTTCCGGGCCATCGCTCGGGGGCAAACCATGGGCTCGCTCTCCCGGGCGCTGGCGATCAAGACGGCGGATCCCCGCGGCGAGGAATTCCCGGTCTTTCGCGCCTTCTGGATCGAGCGCCCGACCCAGGATAGCGTCATCGTGATCCATGCCGTGGCCGATTCCGAAAGCGCCACGGCGGCGTTCCGCTTCACGCTCCGCGTCAGCGACATCACGCTGCTGGACACGGAGGCCACGATCTTTGCCCGCACAGCGCTGGATCACATCGGCATCGCGCCGATGCAGGCGAGCTTCCTGTTTGGTCCCAACCGCCGGCGCAATGTCGACGACTTCCGTCCCGCCGTGCATGAGGCCAATGGCCTGCAAATGCTGAATGGCCGGGGCGAATGGATCTGGCGTCCCCTGAGCAATCCCGAACAGCTCCAGATTTCGTCCTTCATCGATGAGAACCCGAAAGGCTTCGGGCTGATCCAGCGCGAACGGGATTTCAACGCCTTCCAGGATGATGATCAGCGCTACGATATCCGCCCCTCGCTCTGGATCGAGCCGATTGGCGACTGGGGCGCGGGCAGCGTGCAACTCGTCGAAATTCCCAGTGAATCCGAGGTCAACGACAACATCATCGCGTTCTGGCGGCCCAAGGCAGGGTTGGCGGCTGGCTCCGAAACCATGCTCGCCTATCGCCAGTTCTGGTGCTGGTCGCCGCCGGAGAAACCTGCATTGGCGCAGGCCATCGGCTTTCGGGTGGGGCGCGGCTCACAAGGGCGTCGGCGGCGCTGCCTAGTTGAATTCGCAGGCGATATTTTCGGGCACGAGAAAACGCCCGAGATCAAGCTTGGCCTCAGCAGTTCACCCGGTCAGATCATCAACCCGCGCCTGCTGATCAACCCGCAGAGGCAGACCGCACGCGTGCAGTTCGAGCTTGATCCGGGCACTGAAAATGCGATCGAGATCAGGCTGGTGCTGGAAGACGGCGACAAGCCGCTGAGCGAGACGTGGCTTTACCGATGGACACCGTGAGCGCGTCGTCCATGCCGGTGATGAGCAGCCAACCGGCCATGCCCGAGGAATCGCCTCTGGCGATGCCGGAGCAATCCTTCGAGCGCTGGTCGAAGAAGGATCGCTATGTCTGGCGCGATCACGACAAGGCCTACACGCCGTGGCTGGCGCGCTTCTGCGTTTTCGGAGGCGGCCTGATCGTGACCGTCATCGGCATCTGGCAGATGTATGCGGTTGTCGCGGTGGGGGGCGTGACGTCGCTGGAGTGGGCGCTGCTGGTACTGTTCGCGCTGAATTTCTCCTGGATCGCGCTGGCCTTCTCATCATCCATCGTCGGCTTCGCGTCGCTGCTGCGGCGACCGCGCAACTGGCTGAGCGTGCCATCCGCGCTCAAGCACCAGACGGCGGTGATCATGCCGATCTACAACGAGGCCCCCAGCCGCGTGTTCAGTTCGGTGGCGGCGATGATCGAGGAGGTGCGGGAGACCGGCCTCATCCGGCATTTCGACTTCTTCTTTCTGTCGGACACGACCGATGCCGATGTCTGGATCGCGGAGGAACGCGCCTTCATCGCGATGCGGCAGGATTTGCCCGATGACGTGCGTCTTTTCTACCGCCACCGCCTGAAGAACACGGCACGCAAGGCGGGCAACATTGCGGATTTCGTCAGCCGCTGGGGTGGTGCTCACGAGCATATGCTGGTGCTCGATGCCGACAGCCTGATGACGGGCCACTCCATCGTCGGCCTGGCGCAGGCCATGGAGGGCGATCTCGACGCGGGCATCATCCAGACGCTGCCGCTGATCATCAACCGCAACACGCTGTTTGCCCGGCTCCAGCAATTCGCAGCGCGGATTTACGGGCCCGTCATCGCCGAAGGCCTGCGGCTGTGGATGGGGCGCGACGGCAATTACTGGGGCCACAATGCGATCATCCGCACCAAGGCGTTCGCGGATTACTGTGCCATGCCCGAACTCAAGGGCAAGCCGCCCTTCGGTGGGCATATCCTCAGCCATGATTTCGTCGAGGCAGCCCTCATCCGCCGCGCCGGCTATGCCGTTTACATGGTGCCGGGCCTCGTCGGCTCCTTCGAGGAAAGCCCGCCATCGCTGATCGATCTTGCGGCGCGTGACCGGCGCTGGTGCCAGGGCAACCTGCAACACAGCCGCATCATCGGGGCCAAGGGTTTCCACTGGGCCACGCGGCAGCATTTCGCGACCGGCATCATGTCCTATCTCGCCTCGCCGCTGTGGCTGTTCCAGCTGATCGTCGGCATCACCATCGTGCTCCAGGCAAAATTCATCCGCCCCGAGTATTTCACCAGCGAGTTCTCGCTGTTCCCGGCCTGGCCGCGTTTCGATGCGGAGCGGTCGCTGGCGCTGTTCGCCGCGACCATGCTGATCCTGCTGGCGCCAAAGATTTTCGGATTGATCCTGTATCTGCTGAACGGCGCGGATCGCCGTGCCTGTGGCGGCGGCTTCAGATTGACCGTGTCCTTCGTGGTCGAGGTCATCATGTCCGCCTTGCTGGCTCCCGTGATGATGCTGATCCAGTCCGGTGCCGTGTTCCAGATCCTGGCGGGGCGTGACACGGGCTGGAAGCCGCAGCGGCGCGATGATGGCTCGATCCCGCTGGGTGACATCGTGCGGCGGCATCGCTCGCATGTGGCGCTCGGTGCCATCACCGGCATCTCCGCCTTCCTGATCGCGACATCGCTGTTTGCCTGGATGTCACCGACGATCCTGGGCCTTCTGCTGGCCATCCAGATTTCCTGGGCAAGTGGGCAATTGTCGATTGGCCTGTGGCTCAAGGAGCGCGGCATCCTGCTGACGCCGGAAGAAACGACCCGACCGCCCATTGCGGTGCGGGCCAATGCCCTGGCGGAAGAGCTGGCAAGGCGCGGCTTCGACGATTGCGAGGCCGTGAGCGTGCTGCATGCCGATGCGGACCTGCGCATGCACCACATCGCCATGCTGCCGCTCGCGGCTTCGCGGCAACGCGGCCATTTCACGCCGGAGCGCGCCTTGGCCGAGGCCAAACTGGCGGAAGCCGGCAGCTTGCAGGAAGCGGCGCGTTGGCTCCATCCCAAGGAGCGCGGGGTGGTGCTGACAGACCGGGCACTGCTCTCCATTCTCGCCAAGCTGCCGGATACTGCCTTGCCCGAGGGTGCCAAGGCGTGACAGTGTGGATCACGGGGAATGCGTGGTGTCTCACGCAGCCCTCACAACAAGAACGGAAGGAAGACACCATGGGTTTGTTTGATTTTGCCAAGAAGGTTGGCGCAAAGATTTTCGGCGCGAGCGAGGCCCAGGCCGCTCCGGCGGAAGAGTTGATCAAGGAAGCGGCGAAGCACGGACTCGACACCTCCGGCGTCAATGTCGAGGTCAATGGCGACAAGGTCGTGCTGACCGGCAACGCCATGTCGATGGAAGAGGCCGAGAAGATCATCCTCGCCATGGGCAACACCATGGGTGTCGCGCAGATCGAGAACAAGCTGGCCGTGAACGATGCCGTTGCAGCCTCGAAAATGTATACCGTCGCCAAGGGCGATACGCTGTGGAAGATTGCCGAGACCAATTACGGCAAGGGCAAGGGCGGCCAGTACAACGTGATCTTCGAGGCCAACCGTCCGATGCTGTCGCATCCCGACAAGATTTATCCAGGACAGGTGCTGCGCATTCCGGCGCTCTGACCGGGATTGTGGTCCCTGCGATCCCAAACAGGTGCGTCCCGGCATTGACCGGGGCGCATCCCTCGCCTATCAGCCCGGCAGGCCTTGGTTTGGTCTTGCGTCTGGGCCGGTAGCTCAGTGGTAGAGCACGTGACTTTTAATCATGTGGTCGCGGGTTCGACCCCCGCCCGGCTCACCAGACGCTTTTCGACAGGGTCGGACGGTCCACACAGATGCCCGCATCGGCCCGCGCCTTTCTCCTGACCTTTCTTGCCGCCGCACTTGGCCTTGTCGCCTGCGTCTGGCTGGTGATCCTGCTGCTCGATCCATACGGCGTTTCGCCGATCCGCTTGCCGATTGCGCGGCCGATCATGGATATCAACCAGCGCTACATGTATCCACAAATCATACGCTCCAATGCCTTCGATTCCGTCGTTATCGGCACCTCGACCAGCCGTCTGCTGGATCCGCAGCAACTGGACAATGCCTTTGGCGGGCGCTTCGCCAACCTGGCGATGAACGCCGCGACTGCCTGGGAGCAGACCGAGCTTGCGAAGCTGTCCTTGCGCACCAATTCCAATCCCAGGGCCTTCATCGTGGGCCTCGATCA
>JANNFV010000053.1:0-7075 GCA_031380285.1 Hyphomicrobiales bacterium
GTGCGCGGCGAGCTGCTGGGCGCACGCACCTTCCCGGCCCGCTACACCAACACCTGCTGGAGCCTGCTCGACACCGACAACACGGTGAAGATCGGCGGTCGCTACGAGCCAGGCGACGGGCGCATCAAGGAGATCGAGGGCTTCGTCTCCAAGATCGGCGAAAGCGCTGATATCCGCAAGCAGACCCAGGCCGAAAACATGGGTTGGTATGACGGCATCATCGCCGACATGTTCACCTGAGGTGTTGTCGCATGGCGGTTTTTGACGAAACCTGCGGCTGACCGTCCTGGGCGGGCTTGACCCGTCCATCCACGTCTTGTGACGCAGTCACAACATTCTCTGTTGCAGAGACGTTGATAGCTGCGTCAAGCGCGGCCATGACGTGGTTGTGTCAAACACCGTCACGCTCAAACGGGCCGGACAAGAAAAAAGGCGGACCCTCGGGTCCGCCTTTGCAATTGAACCCCGATGGATCGGGTCGCTTACTTCTTTTTGCCGTCCGTGCCGTATTGCTGCAGGAACGCAATCAGATCCTTGATCTTGGCTTCGTCCTTGAGACCGGCATAGACCATCTTGGTGCCAGGCGTCACGCCGCGCGGATCCTGGATGTAGACCGTGAAATTCTCCGGGCTCCAGACCTTGTCCAGACCCTTGTAGGCTGCGGAATAGCTGTAGCCTTCAGCCGTTCCGGCCTTGCGGTTCTCGAAAAGGCCATTGAGCTGGGGGCCGACGGCATTCTTGGCCGTTTCGCCGATCTGGTGGCAGGTCCGGCACTGCAGGAAAATCTTCTCGCCCGACGCCACATCCTGTGCCGTGGCCGTGCCGACAGAAACTGCTCCCAAGGCGAGGGCCGAGCCCAGGAATGTCATGATAGAACGCATCGTGTCTTTCCTCCAGTGACGCCAAGGCTTTCCCCGGGCGCAATTCATAAACCAAGTACGTCTGGTCGCAGATTTTGGATTTCCGTCAAGGCCGAACAGCCACACCCTGCTTATGTCTGTTGCACCGTGAACGGCATCTGAACCTTCCGGTCAACCCCCTGGCAGGGAAATCCGGAAACAGGCACCATCAGCCTGGTCGATGAGCGCGATGGACCCGCCCAGCGCCCGCACAAGGTCCGATGCGATGGCCAGTCCGAGGCCAGTGCCTCCCGGTCGCGTGGAACCGTGGAAGGCATCGAACAGTTTCAGCCGGATGGCAGCAGGGATGCCAGGGCCGGTGTCGGTGATGTCCAGCGCCCAGCCGCCAGGAGTTCGGGCGCAATTGACCCGCAGGGCATGCTGCTGGCCCGGTGCAGGCAGGCTGGTTTCCATCGCCTGCAGGGCATTGCGGCAGAGATTCGTGCAGATCCGGAAGAGATGCTCGGGATCGCTGCGCAGGATCAGCCCCTCGGGAATGGCATTGATCCATGCCACAGGGCTTTCCTCGCCAAGGCCCACCACATCACGCACCTCTTCCAGCAGCGTGTGCAGGCGCACGCTTTCAAGGCGTGGCGGGCGTTCCTCGGCCCGGCCATAGGCGAGCGTCGACTGGCAGAAGGCGATGGCGCGGTCGAGCGTCTGCAGCAGCTTGGGCGCGAAACGCTGCACCGTCGGATCCTGCACCGCGCCGAGACGGTCGGAAATCAACTGGGCAGAGGACAGCATGTTGCGCAGGTCGTGGTTGATCTTGCTGACGGCGAGGCCAAGCGCTGCCAGGTGCTCCTTCTGCTTGAGCTGTTGCGAGAGCGCCTGCTGCATGCCCGCGACGGCTGTTTCCGCCGAGCCGATCTCGTCGGTGCGGCCGGAGGCCAGCATGAGCCGGGTCTGGTCTTCCGGCTTGTCGGCAAAGCGGATGATGCTGGCCGTCAGCTTCTCGACGGGACGGACGATCAGCCGCTTCAGTGTCAGGAACACAAGCACGCCGGTGATGCCCGAGATGAACAACGACAGGGCCAGGATGTTTCCGGCGAAACGCCACATCGCTTCCCACAGGGGCTTTTCCTTGAGAACGATTTCCACGAAATCGCCATCCATGGGTGCCGCGTCGATGACCCGGATGGTGCGGCCGCCGCCGCTGGCCAGCGTGTCGAAGCTCTCCGCGATGCTGCGGAAGGCGTTCATGTTCTGGAAATCGACCGTTGCGCCGATCATGGGCGGCATGTCGCTGAAGGCCAGCAGCCGCCGGGCGCCCTTGACCCTGAGCGCAATCGTGTCGGCCCCGACATTGCGCAGCAACTGCCTGACGAGGTCTTCCGGCAGGGCTTCTTCCGGTGCAGCTTCCAGCACAAGGGCTGCGGTCCGGGCCGAGGCCAGCCGATCATTCAGCCAGCTGTTGCGGAAATTGGCAATCGACGGCAGGAAGATCAGCACTTCCGCCAGCATGACGAACAGCAGGGTGAGCAGCAGCAGGCGGCTCGACAGGCCAAGCCTGCGCTTCTTCTGGGCGAGAGGCTTGTTCAAGGCGAGAGGCTTGCTCAAGGGGAGAGGCTTGCCATCACTCATCCGAACCGCCGGATGAAGCGCAACACCTTCTGCAGGGCCGGGCTGCGCAGCTTCGGCAGCAGGAAGGACGTGGCCACCCGCTTGGAGACCTCGGAATAGGTCGGATAGGGCAGGGTGATGCCTGTCATGGCGGATATCTTCAGCTTGCTCGCCATGGCCAGGGTCCAGGGTGTCAGCAGTTCTCCCGCGTTGTGGCCGACGATGACCACGCCGAGGATGCGGCCCTTGCCATCCACCATCGCCTTGATGAACCCTTCCGTCCGGCGCTCGGCCTGCGCCCGGTCATTCTCCGCGAAAGGCCAGCGCAGAACGCGGGTGTCTGCGCCACGCTGGAAGGCCTCCTGCTCGGACAGGCCGATGGAGGCGATCTCCGGTTCGGTGAAGGTCACGCGCGGCATCAGCGCATCGCTGGCCTTGACGGGCATTCGGAACAGCCCGTTCCGGATGACGAGGCCTGCGTGATAATTGGCGCGGTGCGTGAACTGCGGCGGGCCGATGACATCGCCAATGGCGTAAACCTTGCGGTTGGTTGTCTTCAGCCTTGCCGAGACCGTGATGCCCTGGGGCGTAACGGCGATGCCCGCCTTGTCGAGGTCGAGGCCATGGGTCGTCGGCTTGCGTCCCGTGGCGACGAGGATGTGGCTGCAATCGATGGTTTCATCACGGCCCGCCACAGAGATCAGCACCTTCAGCCGCTCGCCCGTGCCCGATACGGCCTTGACCGTGATGCCCGTGCGGAAGGTCACGCCGTCGCGCTCCAGCGCCAGGCGTACGAGACGGGCCGCTTCCGGATCCTCGCGCCCCAGCACGGCCTTGGGTTCCAGCACGATGACTTCGGAGCCAAGGCGGGCATGGGCCTGCGCCATTTCCATGCCGATCGGGCCTGCGCCCAGCACCACGAGCCTGGGCGGCCTGCGCACCAGATCGAACAGGCTCTCGTTGGTGAGGTAAGGCACTGTCTCGAGGCCCGGAATGGGCGGAATGGCCGGTGTGGAGCCTGTCGCGATGACGAAGCGCCGGGCCTTGATCAACTGATCGCCGACCTGCACCGTGCGGCGGTCGATGAACCGCGCCTCACCCTTGATCACCGTGGCACCCAGCGCCCGGAAGCGGTCCTCGCTGTCCACGGGAGCAATGGTGGCGATCACCTGCTTCACATGGGCGTTGACGCGGTTGTAGGCCGGCTTGATCTCGACTGGCGCAAAGCCAAAAGCCTCCGCATCACGCATGATGGCGGCCTGTTTTGCAGCCGCGATCAGGGCCTTGGAAGGCACGCAGCCGACATTGAGGCAATCGCCGCCCATGCGGTGCTTCTCGATCAGCACGACGGGCACCTGCATCATCGCGGCAGCGGCGGCGACCGACAGGCCGCCCGATCCCGCGCCGATGACGCAAAGGTCCGTCTTCAGGACGTCAGGCACTGGAACTCCCCTTCTTTCGACCGAAGACGCGTTTCGCAACAACCGGCACAAGCGCGATAACGCCCAGCGCGGCAAAGGCAAGCAGCAGCTTGGGGCTGACCAGCGCCGAGGTGTCGATGCTGAGCCTGCAATCGGGCTGCGCCGCGGCCCGGCAGGCCTCGAAAATGGCCCGGCGCTCGTCGAGCAACCCGTCAAGGCTGGCCGCCGCCAGGACGAAAGCCGTGGTGCCGGGCAAAATGCCCAGCAAGGTCGTCCAGATGAAGGTCTTCAAGGGGACGCCCACAATGGCGGGCGCCAGGTTGACCAGCGCAAAGGGAAAGACCGGAACGAGGCGCAGGAACAGCATGTAGGACGCGGCATCTTCCTTCAGCCCCGCAGTCATGCGTGCAACGCTGGCCCCGCCCTTGGCCCGCAAGGCTTCGCCCAGCGAGGAACTGGCGATGAGGAACACGATTGTCGCGCCCAGGGTTGCGGCCGTGACGACAGCACTGATCGCGATCCAGAGCGGGAAGAGCAGCCCGGCCACAATCGTCATCAGCAGGGCACCGGGGATGGAAAGGGCGACAACGGCGGTGTAGATCGCCATGAAGAGGGACAGCGCCAGCACAAAATGCGCATCGACGAAGGTTTCCAGCCGACCCTTGTGCAGCGCGATTGCCTCCAGACTGAGCCAGCGGTGTGCCCCGCTTGCGATAGTCAGGGCGGCAACCACGGCCAGGATGATCAGCGGCAGCCAGCGCCGGAAGCTGCCGCTGGCGGCGGGCGGTTGCGGGCGCGGTATCGGTGTCAAAAAGCCTCCCGGGGCATCTCAGGGACTTCCTCTTACAGGCAAGCCGGTGGCTGGGGAAACAGCAGAGTCATGCCGCCTTGCTCACAGGCGCTCACAAGCGGTTGACTTTTCCGGCCTTCTCCAGCAATGAGGCGCCTGAATTTCCCCGTCAGTTCCTGGCGATGTGGCTGTCACGGCAGGCATTGTTCATTGGAGCGACCGAGAACGACGATTTTGGAGAACTGTTGTGAAGCGGACCTATCAGCCCAGCAAACTCGTGCGCAAGCGCCGTCATGGTTTTCGTGCCCGCATGGCCACCAATGGTGGTGCCAAGGTGATTGCAGCCCGCCGTGCGCGCGGTCGCAAGCGTCTTTCGGCCTGATCGCGTTCGGGCCGGTCGGGCTGCCGGTGAAAGCTGACAGCATGGAACGGCTGAAGAAGCGGCGTGATTTCCTGAAGGTTCAGAAGGGTCGGCGTGTTCACACCGGCCTTTTTTCAGTTCAGGCGCTGCGGCAGGATGATCCTGCCCCGTCGCGTCTGGGCTTTACGGTGTCGAAGCGGGTGAGCCCATCTGCCGTCCTGCGCAACCGGATTCGCCGCCGCCTGAAGGAAGCGGTGCGGATTGGCGATCACGGAGATTTGGCCACCGGCATGGATTTTGTCATTGTGGCCAGGTTTGAATCCCTGACCGCGCCGTTCAGCCGCATCACCCAGGACCTCACCAAGGCGCTGCGCAAGGCCGCGACCCTGCCATCCGACACAACCTCCGCGCCCCAACAAGCGCCTGCCCTGTTCTGAAAGCGTCTCCGAAATCGTCATGCAAAAAGATAGCGACAACACAAACCTGTTCCTGGCGATCGCCCTGTCGATCCTGGTCATCATTGGCTGGAATTATTTCTACGCCGGGCCGCAGATCGAGAAGCAGCGGCAGGAGAAGCAGGCGCAGCAGACGACGCAGCCGACCCTGCCTCAGCCCTCATCCGGAGCAGGCGCGCCACCACAGCCTTCGACCGCGCCCGGAACATTGCCCGCCGGCGCAGCGCCCGCTGCGCCCGGAGCTCCTGCCACCGGCATGACCCGCGCTGCGGCGCTGGCCCAGTCCGCCCGCGTGGTGATCGAGACGCCACGGCTCAAGGGTTCGATTGCTCTCAAGGGTGGCCGGATCGACGATCTTTTGCTCGCCAATTATCGCGAGACCATCGAGCCTGCCAGCGCCAACATTGTGCTGTTCTCGCCTTCGCAGTCGCCCCATCCCTACTATGCCGAGTTCGGCTGGGTGGCAGGACAGGGCGTGACGGCCCCGATGCCCAACAGCCAGACCGAGTGGACGGCAAGCAGCCAGAAGCTGACGCCTGAAGCGCCTGTCACGCTGACCTGGAACAATGGCCAGGGCCTGACCTTCAAGCGCCTGATCAGCGTCGACGCGAACTACATGTTCACGGTGTCGGATACGGTGGAAAATGCGGGAGGAGCGGCTGTCGCGCTGTTCCCCTACGGTCTCGTCTCGCGCCATGGCACGCCTGAAACGGCGGGTTTCTATATCCTCCACGAGGGCCTGATCGGTGTGCAGGCGGACAAGCTGCAGGAAGTCGGCTACGCCGATCTGGTCAAGGCCAAGACCAAGGATTTCAAGGCCAACAAGGGCGGTTTCGTCGGCATCACCGACAAGTACTGGGCCTCGGCGCTGATCCCGGATCAGGCCAAGACGCATGACGGGCGCTTCCTCGCCGGAACCATTGGTGCCACGCCGACCTATCAGGCCGATGTGCTGCAGGCGGCGGAAACTGTGGCACCGGGTGCCTCTGCCACGTCGGTCACCCGCCTGTTCGCGGGGGCCAAGGAAACCAACATCATCGACGGCTATCAGGCGCAGCTCGGCATCAAGAATTTCGACCTGATGATCGACTGGGGCTGGTTCTATTTCATCACCAAGCCGCTGTTCAAGCTGATGGACTGGATCTACCACCTCGTCGGCAATTTCGGTGTCGCGATCCTGCTGGTCACGGTATTCATCAAGGCGCTGTTCTTCCCTCTCGCCAACAAGTCCTATGTCTCGATGGCCAAGATGAAGGGCGTTCAGCCCGCCATGGCCGAGATCCAGACGCGCTTCAAGGACGACAAGATGGCGCAGCAGAAGGCGCTGATGGAGCTCTACAAGAAAGAGAAGATCAACCCGCTGGCGGGTTGCTGGCCGGTGCTGTTGCAGATCCCGGTGTTCTTCGCGCTCTACAAGGTGCTGTTCGTCACCATCGAGATGCGCCACGCGCCGTTCTTCGGCTGGATCAAGGATCTGGCCGCACCCGACCCGACCACGATCTTCAATCTGTTTGGCCTGATCCCGGTGGATTTTCCAGCCTGGTTTCCCCTCGTCGGCGTCTGGCCAATCATCATGGGCATCACCA
>JANNFV010000076.1:0-5841 GCA_031380285.1 Hyphomicrobiales bacterium
CACGAGCGCCAGCCCAAGGCCGACACCGCCATCGCGCTCGCGGGCGCCCTTGATGCGGTAGAACGGCTCGAAGATGCGCGCACGCTCGCTTTCGGGTACGCCGGGGCCGCGATCGGCGACCTCGAGTGTGACGCTCGCGCCTACGACAGCGATGCTCACCTCCGCTGCGCCGCCGCCGTAGCGCTCGGCATTCTCCAGCAGGTTGCGGATGAGGCGGCGCAGCAGGCGCGGATCGCCCGCCACCATGGGCAGGTCAGCCGTGCCGATGGCGAGGCTTGCATCGGTGACGGCGCATTCCTCCGCCACCAGACCGACGAAGTCGATCTCCTCGCGCAGCAAAGGCTCCGCTCCCGCGTCGAGGCGGCTGGACAGCAGGATCTCGTCGATCAGCTGATCCAGTTCCTGGATGTTGCGGGTGATCTCGCGCCGGGTCTTGTCCGGCGTATCGGCGGGCAGAGTTTCCAGCGCCATGCGCAGGCGGGCCAGCGGCGAGCGCAACTCATGCGAGGCATTGGCCAGCAGCGACTTGTTGGCCCCCACCAGCGCCTGGATGCGGTCTGCCGCCCCGTTGAAGGTGAGGGCCAGGCGGGCGATCTCGTCCTTGCCCTCCACCTTCACCCGCGCCGACAGGTCGCCGGAGCCGAGCGCCGCAACGCCGGTCTGCAAGGTCTCCAGCCGCCGTGTCAGGCGGCGCACCACCGGATAGGCCGCGATGCCCACGGCGAGGGCTATGCCCAGCAGCGCCCAGAGTGGGCCGAAGCGCCGCCACTCGCCGCGCTCGGCGCGGGGGCGCGCCGCGACGATGGAGCGACCATCCGGCAGCGCCACCACCTGCGCCCAGTGATGCGTGCGCCAATGGCCGACGCGGGGCGGTGGACCACCCGGTCCCTTGATGCCGCCAGGCAGGCGAAACACGCCGTCGCTGGCATCCGCGATCAACTGCCCGTCCGGTCCGAAGATGGCGAGATCGTAGCCGCTGGCCTCGCGGATGCGCTGGAGACGCGCCTTCTGTTCGTCCGGCGGCAGGCTGGCAGGGGGAGCGAGCTGTTCGGCAATGGCCTGGGCAAAATCCCGGCGCTGGCCGAAGCGACCGTCCTCTGCCGTCAGCCGCCATGTCACGGCGGCCAGCAAGGCGAAGAGGGCGAGGCTGCCGATGACAGCGAGATAGATGCGAAAATAAAGACGAGCCATCAGTGCTGGACCTTGGCGAAGACATAGCCTGCACCGCGCACCGTGATGATGCGGCGGGGCTGCTTGGCATCATCCTCGATGGCGGCACGAATGCGCCCGACATGCACGTCGATGGAGCGGTCGAGCACCGGGTCATAGGCCTGCACCGTGCCCGTCGCCAGGGTGATCAGTTGCTCCCGTGACAGCACGCGGCCCGGCCGTTCCGCCATGGCCTGCAACAGCGCGAACTGGTGGCTGGTCAGCAGCCGGTCTTCGCCGGCCAGGCGCGCCATGCGTGCGCCGCGGTCGATCTCCAGTCGCCCGAAGCGCAGGATGTCGCCAGGCGTGGCTGCGCCCACGCCGCGCCGCAGGACGACTCGGATGCGGGCCAGAAGCTCGCGCGGCTCGAAAGGCTTGGAGACATAGTCTTCGGCCCCGATCTCCAGTCCGACCACGCGGTCCATGGGATCGCCCTTGGCCGTCAGCATGATCACCGGGGTTCGGGCTGCGGCATCGGGCAGGGCGCGGATGCGGCGGAAGACGTCGAGGCCGTCGCCATCAGGCAGCATCAGGTCGAGCAGGATCAGGTCCGCCGGTTCCTGCCGCAGCGCCGCGATGCCTGAAGCGCCGTCCTCCCGGTGGGAGACAGCAAAGCCGGCCTGGCGAAGATAGGTTGCCACCATCTCCGCCAGCCGCGCATCATCCTCGATCATCAGGATATGGGTCATGGAGGGGTTGTATCCTGATCAATTGGGAATGGGCCAGTGGCCTGCCTCCCTTCTCCCGCTTGCGGGAGAAGGGAATATGGGGTGTGTCTAGCCCCGCCAGAAGCGGCGGCGGCTTTCCCAGCGTTCCACCAGTTGCTGGCGCTGGGCGGGCGACAGAACCTCGGCCGCCTCGGCGATGGCCTGTCCCAAGCGCTTCGTCACGGCTTCCGCTGTCGTGATCTGCTCCATGCGCAGCTTGTCCAGGGCGGCACGGTCTATGGTTTCCGCCTTCAGGAGCGTCGCCAGTTGCGCCTGCACGGCGCGGCGCTGCTCCCGCAGCGGGCGCAATTCGGAAAAGGCGTTCTGCGCGATCTGGGTGACCTTCTGCTTCTGCTCCGGCGTGGCATTCACCTGGCCAAGCGCCCGATCGATGAAGCTCTCCGGGCCGAAGCCGAAGGATCTGTGCATGCCATTCATGTGCGACCCTGGTCCATAACCCTGCATCTGGGCATGTCCCATCCACGAGCCGCGCCAGCCCGTGACGCGTCCGACGCCGAAACCGATCAGGCCAACGGAAACGATGACCGCGCCGATGAACCAGCGGCTGTTGGTGAAGCGCTGGCGCGGCGGTGCGGCAGGCAGTGGAGGCGAGGTTTGGGTCGTGCCGGTGTTGATATCAGACATGATGCCCTCCTGGGGCTGTTGGCCCGCCCTTGTCGTGGCGGGAATGACCACAAGATGGGCTTCCCCCATGTCGCCTGCGCTGCAGTGGCGTAAAGTATTGTAAATCTCGGAGGACTGCCCGGAATGTGGGAGTGGCGGGGTTGAGTCTTGGCGCGTTCGGGCTATCTCAAGCCCGATGAAACGCCGCTCCGCCCTCAAGCTTCTGGGTCTGACAACGCTCGCCGCAATCAGCGGAGGAACCGCCTACGCCATGCTGCGCAAACCGAAGAATCCCTATTACACCGGCCCGGTCAGCGATCATTTCGACGGGGTGAAGTTCTTTTCGCCCGGACGCGCCAATTTCGCGGAGAAATCGCGGACGGACCTGCTGAAATGGCAGTTCGGTGGCGGCAAGGTCGGCTGGCCGTCGGCCTTTCCCAGTGCCTACAGCGACAAGCCACCCGCACGTGTCGACAGCGGCCTGCGCGTCACGCTCGTCGGCCATGCGAGCTATCTCATCCAGACCGGTGGTCTCAACCTGCTGATGGACCCGGTGTGGTCGGACAGGGCCAGTCCCGTCTCCTTTGCCGGGCCAAGGCGTGTCAATGCGCCGGGCATTGCATTGGTCGATCTGCCGAAGATCGATGCGGTGCTGCTCACGCATAACCATTACGATCACATGGACGTGGCGACGATATCTGCGCTCGCCAAGGCCTATGCACCGAAGATCATCGTGCCGCTGGGCAATGACACCATCCTGCGCTCGGCGGATGGGGATCTGGCCCCGCTGCTGTCGGTGCAGGACTGGGGTGACAGCGTCGCCTTGTCGAACCGGGTGACGGTCACGATGGAGCCAACCCTGCATTGGTCGGCCAGGGGCATGGGAGATCGCTTCATGGCGCTGTGGGGCAATTTCGTGATCGAAAGCCCTGCCGGGTGCATCTATGCCTGCGGCGACACAGGCTACGATGAACAGTCGATCTTTCCCCGGATGAAGGCGAAATATGGCGGCTTTCGCCTCGCGCTGCTCCCCATCGGTGCCTATGAGCCGCGCTGGTTCATGAAGGAGCAGCACATGAACCCGGACGAAGCCGTGAAGGTGTTCCAGGAACTCGGCGCAGAGGCCGCCATCGGGCACCACTGGGGCACGTTCAACCTGACGAATGAAGGGGTCGACGAACCGCGCACGGCGCTGGAACTGGCGCTGGCGGAAGCGCGGGTCGATCCGACGCTGTTCCGCGCATTTCAGCCTGGGCAGGTCTGGGAGGGGTGATCACTCCACCAGGACGTAGATGTTCATCTCCAGCGTCGCATCTTCCGAGGTCTTGGGGTCGTTCATGTATTCCTCGACGAAGATGTTGCGGGCCTTCAGGCCCTTCTCGTCGAGATAGGCCGTGATCGCCTCGTAGGTCGTGTCGATGTCTTAAAAGGCCCCGTTATGGGTGAACTTCAGTGTCTTGCCCGCAGGCGACTTGCCGATGGCGAACTCCTTGGCGAGGCCAGCCGGTGGGGCGGTAGGTTCTGTCGTCAACACCAGCATCGCCTCGAACTTGAAGCCGAAATCATCGGTGGCGGTGAAGGCGGCCTGCGGACGCCCTTGCGTTGGCAGCGCACGTTTCTTGGCTTCTTCCGTCAGCTTCTGGAAGGCTTCCATGAGCGCCTCGAAGCCGTCATCCCAGGTGGATTGGCCGCGCAGCAGGATTACCGGGCGGGACTCGAGCACCATCTCGGTCGGGCCGCCGATTTCAGGCGTTTTCATCTGCTCCTGCGTCTGCGGCAGGGTGCCGGGCGGTTGCTGCGGATTGGATGCCGCAGGTGGGGGCGCGAGAGGCGGGGCCGGAACCAGCGGATTGGGTGCGGCAGGTGGCGTGGTCAGAGAGCCGGGTGGCGGCAGAATGGGCGGCGACAGGCTTGGCGCTGGCAGACTTGGCGGCGGCAGAGCCGGCGGCGCGGCGGGTTGTTGCTGCGCCAGCGGAACGGTCGCCGAGATCAGCAGCAACACAAGGGGCAATCCGTAATTCCGCATCGCACGTCCGATCATCACTGGCCTGCCTCCCCTGTGGCGCATGAATCTGCCGCATGATTCGACACGCACCGGGCCTCACCCTGATCAAATGTTCGCCTGACCCTCAGGGTCAAGTGAAACATCGGCAATCTGATGGCAAGAACTGGATTTGGCGATGGCTGCATCATCGCCTATATGCGCCGCAACCCCTTGGTAGTGACTGTCATGTCCGTGCTTGCAAACCATTCCGTTCTCAAGATGAACGGCCTCGGCAACGAGATCGTCGTGCTGGATCTGCGCGGGAGCAGGCATGTCGTGACGGCGGCAGAAGCACGTGCCATCGGCAGTGGGAATGGCCTGCATTTCGACCAGATGATGGTGCTGCACGACGCCCGAACGCCGGGAACCGAAGGGTTTGTGCTGATCCACAACATCGATGGCACGGAAGCGGGAGCGTGCGGCAACGGCACGCGCTGTGTGGCGCAGGTGCTGTCGGCTCAGACAGGGCGTGATCGTTTCACCGTGGAAACCCGGGCCGGGCTGCTCGATTGCGCGCGGCTCGGCCCGTGGTCCTATTCGGTCGATATGGGCAGGCCCGGCCTTGGCTGGCGCGATATCCCGCTCAGCCGCGAGGTCGCGGATACCACACAGGTTCTGCTTGATACGGCGTTTCTGGACGCGGATTTTCCGACTGATTTCGGCGGTGTCAGCATGGGCAATCCGCATGCCGTGTTCTTTGTCGGGGATGTCGAGGCTCATGCCTTGGCCCGCACGGGGCCGCTGCTCGAAGTGCATCCGATGTTTCCGCAAAAGGCGAATATCTCGCTGGCCGCTGTCACCTCCCGTGAAGCGCTGGTGCTCAAGGTCTGGGAGCGCGGGGCCGGGCTGACGCGGGCCTGCGGCTCGGGGGCCTGTGCGGCGGCAGTGGCGGCGCATCGGCGCGGCCTCACGGGGCGGCGGGTGACCGTGACCTTGCCCGGCGGTGATCTGCTGGTCGACTGGCGGGATGACGACCATGTGATCATGACCGGACCGGTGGAACTGGAGTTTGAGACGAGGCTCGATCCGGCCTTGTTCGCGGGGGCGGCGTGACGGTCGAGGTCATCACCTTCGGCTGCCGCCTCAACACGCATGAATCGGAAATCATGCGTGTCGCGGCGGAGCGTGCGGGGCAGCGCGATGTTGTCATCGTCAATTCCTGTGCGGTCACAGCGGAGGCCGTGAAGCAGGCGCGCCAGACCATCCGCCGCCTGTCCCGTGACAAGCCGCAGCGCCGCATCATCGTCACGGGATGCG
>JANNFV010000086.1:0-4295 GCA_031380285.1 Hyphomicrobiales bacterium
CCGGAACAGATCCGCAAGGATCAGGCAGTGATCGAGGCTTATCTCGGCTCCGACTCGACCGGCGAGGCGGCTTGATGGCGTTGCATCCGCTGCTGGCGGCCATGGTCGAGAAAGCCTCTCGCTACAAGCGCATGAACGAGGCGCCGCTTTCCGCCGTCCGTGGTGCTGCTGCAAAGCTGCTGGATACGAACCTGCCCCGTGAGGCGGTCGGTTCCGTCGAGAACATCATGATCGATGGGCCCGATCGCCTGATCCCGCTGCGCATCTACCGACCTGACGACCAGCCCGGGAGGGCGGTCATCCTCTTCATGCATGGCGGGGGGTTCGCGATCTGCGGCCTCGATACGCATGACGCCATGTGCCGACAGATCTGCACGCGCTCCGGCGCCATCGTCGTCTCGGTCGATTATGCGCTGGCACCGGAACATCCCTATCCCGCTGGCCTCACAGATGGTCAGGCTGCGGCGCGTTGGGTCGCCGACAATGCAGAACGCATTGGTGCGGACCGCCGCCGCATGATGCTCTGCGGCGACAGCGCCGGCGGCAACCTGGTGATCGGCCTGGCGTTGTCAGGGGTCACCGCCAGGGCTCTGGCGCTCATCTACCCCGTGACCAACCATTATTCGGCGGGTCACCAATCCTATGTCGAGCGCGGAGCGGCTTGCGGACTGACCGAAGGCGAGATGCGCTGGTTCTGGGACATGTACCTGCCCGACGCGACGCTTGCGGACCGGCCCGATGTTTCTCCCGCCCGCGCCCCCGATCTTTCTCGGCTACCTACGATCTACATCGCCACCGCCGAGTACGACGTACTGCGCGATGAGGGTCAGGCCTTCGCCCGCCGGCTCACCGGGGCAGGCGTTGCCGTCACTCATCGCCACTACGGTGATATGAACCATGGCTTCCTCAACTGGGTCGGCGTCATCGACCGGGCCAGCGAAGCCATGGACGATCTGGGCGTATGGCTGAGGCAGGCGCTTGCCGATTCGGAGGAATGACTATGTCCGTGACCCCTGAGCCTGAAACCGTCTTCCGGCCGGACCTCCTGAAGGACAAGGTGGTCGTGGTCTCGGGCGGCGGCAGCGGGCTCGGACGCGCTATGGCAATGCAGATGGCAAAGCTCGGCGCGCGGCTGGCGATTTGCGGCCGGCGACCGGAGCCGCTGGAGGAGACGGCACGGCTCGTTGCCGAGGCTGGTGGCCATCCGGTGTTCGTCCAGTCGATGTCCATTCGCGATCCTGAGGCTGTCACAGCCTTTATCGCGAAGGTCTGGGGGCATTTCGGCACGCTGGACATTCTCGTGAACAATGCGGGCGGCCAGTTTCCGCAGGCAGCGATCAACTTCTCGCCCAAGGGCTGGAACGCCGTCATCGACACCAATCTGACCGGACCTTTCCACATGATGCAGGCGGCGGCACGACAGTGGCGCGATCACGACCGGCCTGGCAGCATCGTCAATATCGTCGCTGTCGTCTCGCGTGGATTGCCGGGGATTGCCCATTCATGCGCAGCGCGCGCCGGCGTGATCTATCTGTCGAAGACGCTCGCGATCGAATGGGCGCCGCTTGGCATCCGTGTGAACTGCGTCGCACCCGGCGCAATCGCCACCGGCGGGCTCGAAAGCTATTCGGAAGAGGCAAGGCGCGATCTCCCGCGCTCCAACCTCATGCAGCGCTTCGGAGAGACGGCTGACGTGGTCAATGCCGTGCTCTACCTCGGCTCTGGAACAGGGAGCTTCATCACGGGCGAAACGCTGGTCGTCGACGGAGGCAATCAGGTCTGGGGCGACCAATGGACCATTCCCAGGCCAGCCTACTTCAGCGCGTCTGGTTGACGGGTGCGCCGCTCAGGCGAAAGCCGAACTCAGCAGGGGCCGCCGCAACCGACGCGGGCGCCGTTCCTCGTCAAGCACGGGACTGCGTGGACGTCCGGCCGAGCCCACCGCGATCCAGTTCTTGAGGAAGGTGGCGCACCCGACAGGGTGAAGATGGGCACTGTAATCATTGGGAAATTTCCATCCCGATCAGTGCCATCCGTGGCGGACATCCTGCTGACATTGCTGAAGCAAGGCTGACGACCCCATCGCTGACGGTTGCCGGTGGTAGCGAGCCCGCATGTGCACCATGGGGACCGACACGAGTTGAAGCGGCTTGAGGCCCTCTCCCGACCCATCAAGCCACCTCACATTCAAGGACACATACCCATGCCCCGCAGGAAGAAAACATCCCCGCGGGATGTCACCAAGGCCACCGCCACCTCCGCCGACCCTATCAAGGCTGGTAACCGATCCCGGCTCGCAATGAAGCGCGCCGGCCTCGAGAACATCAAGCAGGCCTTCAAGCTCTACGACATCGAGGACCGCTTCGCGAATGTCTACGCGGCGGTGGGCTTCGCCAGCTTGATCGCGGCGCAGGCTTTCACAACCAGACAGATCAATGAGTTGGAGACCATCGGTCGAGCCAGGCTGGCTGCGCTTGGTGTCATCGACATGGCGGATGACATCGGCGACCGGACCGAGGTCATCGTCAGTGTGCCCATTGTGCAGCAGGATGCTCTGACTGCGCTGTATGCGCTTGGCCTCAAACGTACCGGAGTTTCGACAGCGAAAGGTTATGTCGAGCTGCGCGGCGCTGCCGCCCTCGGGACGGTGAAGCCACTTGTCGCGGAGATGGGAGGCGTGTTCACCATTGTCGAGCGGCCTGCAATGATCCCGTCGGAGCCGCAGGGCGCAAGTGCGACGCCTGCTGCCGACCTTCCGGTCGTGGATGACCGCCCGCAAGATCCAGGAATCGTTGGTACGGATCAGCCGCAGGCGGGATCCAGCATGCAGCCCATGCCCGCATCGACCGCTGCATCTTCACAACCGTTGGACATAATCAGGCGGAACGCGGATGAAGATGCTGGGCCGTTCGCCACCCCGGTGGTCGCCGGTCCGTCCTACGGAAAGCATCAGGGCAATCCCGAAGTTCCACCGTTCATGAGGCGCCAGGGACTGATGAATTCCGCCTCGTCAGAGGCACAGCCTAAGTCCATGCCGGAAGCCATCGCAAGTGCACTGAACAATACTTCAAGGTCCGTTCGGCCACCGCTCCGACCGCCGCAAGCTGACACATCGCTACGCAGGTCCGATCCGTGAGCAAAGCGGCTACCGTCGTTCCTGTCAGGACCAGAGAAACGACTGCGGCCTATGATCGACGCGCCCGACAGATCATCGCCCGCATTGACCACGAGGTTCAGGCCAGCGAGCAACGGCCATTGTGTCCAGAGGACCTGGCGATCTGGCTGGCAACGATGGCAGCGTCGCTCGCGCCTGCGAGTTGGCGGCAATACAAGGCTGTGCTGGTGGCCCACGCCGAGACGATGGTCGAGATCAATGCGAGATGGCAACCGATACTTGATCGGCTGACCGCACTGCGTTGGTCCTCGGCAGACAACAAGCCGGTGGAGCGCAGGCTGCTTCGGACATCCGCCCGAAAATTGAAGGCCGCGAGCACCGATCGCCTCGAGCAACTGCGGGCGCGATTGGCCATGCACGATCCCAAGTCAAATGCGTTCCTGACGGCGACGTGGACAACTGGATTGCGACCCATCGAGTGGGCCGGTGCGCACTTGGACAGCGTCAGCGATCGCTGGCGCCTTCGCGTTCGAAACGCAAAGGCGACAAACGGACGAGCGCATGGAGAAAGCCGCACACTCTGGTTCGACGCAATCAATTTCCAGTTGGTGATGGCCATCCGGCAACCCATCGATGCCTTCAAGGAGGCCGCAACCCGAAACGAAGTGACCGCGCTGCAGGAGCAGATCGAGCGGGCGTTCCGGACCGCCAATGATGCGCTGTGGCCGCTACGTAAGAAGTCGATCACGCCTTACACGCTCCGGCATCAGTTCGCAGCCCGCGTGAAGCTCGCGTACCGGTCCGAAGAGGTTGCCGCGCTGATGGGGCATGCAAACGACATCACGTTGCTCACCCACTATGCGCGTCGCTCGCGCTCGAAATCCGGTAACATCGGGCCGCCGCTTCCGAAGCCTGATCCTGTAGAGGTCGCACGTGTGAAGCTGGCGAGATCTGCAGGCCTTGAGCGGCTGGACAGGATCAAGTCCAAGCAGCTAACGACGGCAGACCCCCAAGGCGATCCTGCTGTGGAGGGGACGAGAGAGGTGGCTCGGGGAATCTGCACAGCGGGGATAAGTGGAGTTTCTGCCTGAGAGCGGCGTAGGATGCGCTGCGAACAGGAGCCGACATGGCAAGACGAGCACGCCGGAATCACACACCGGCATTCAAGGCGAAGGCAGCG
>JANNFV010000140.1:0-2107 GCA_031380285.1 Hyphomicrobiales bacterium
AGAATTTCCACCATTGCGGCAGAACGGCACCACCGCTACGAGGACGCCATGCTGCAACTCCTTGATGTCACCTGCCGCGTCGCAGGACGAACCTTGCTCGACAATGCCTCAGCGGCCCTGCCCACCGGGGCGCGAGTCGGGTTCGTGGGCCGCAACGGCACGGGCAAGACCACGCTGTTCAAGGTGATCACGGGCGAATTGCAGCCCGAAAGCGGCACAGCCAGTATTCCGCGCAACATGCGGATGGGCGAGGTGGCGCAGGAAGCGCCCGGCGGGGCCACCAGCCTGATCGACACTGTTCTGGAAGCCGATATCGAGCGTTCGGCGCTCTTGGCTGAAGCGGATACCGCGACCGATCCGCTGCGCATTTCCGACATCCACACGCGGTTGCTGGATATCGACGCCCATGCAGCACCATCACGGGCGGCAGCGATCCTGCACGGCCTCGGCTTCGATGCCGAAGCGCAGGCCCGGCCCTGCTCGGATTTCTCAGGGGGCTGGCGGATGCGCGTGGCACTTGCGAGCGTGCTGTTTCTGGAGCCGGACCTGCTGCTGCTCGACGAGCCCACGAACTATCTCGATCTGGAAGGCGCGTTGTGGCTGCAGGATTATCTTGGCAAGTATCCGCACACGGTGCTCACGGTCAGCCACGACAAGGACTTTCTGGATGCCATCACCGACCACACGCTGCATCTCGATCAGGGCAAGCTGACACTGTATCGTGGCGGATATTCCAGCTTTGCCCGGCAGCGGGCGGAACAGCGGATGTTGCTGGAAAAGGCTGCCGTGAAACAGCAGGCGGAGCGCAAGCATCTCATCGCCTTCGTCGAGCGCTTCAAGGCCAAGGCGTCCAAGGCGCGGCAGGCGCAGTCGCGCATGAAGCGGCTGGAAAAGATGCAGACGGTTGAAACCATGGCAGACGAGGAGGGCGCGTCGGTGCGCTTTCCCAATCCGGAGAAGGAGCTTTCGCCGCCCATCATCCGGCTTGAGGATGTCGCCGTCGGTTACGGTGAGCGCAAGGTTCTGCGCAAGCTGTCGCTCTCGATCTCCAACGATGACCGCATCGGCCTGCTTGGCGCGAACGGCAACGGCAAATCCACCTTCGTCAAGCTGCTGGCGGATCGTTTGCCGCTGATGCAGGGCAAATCCATCCGTTCGTCCAAGCTGAAGGTGGCCTATTTCGCGCAGCACCAACTGGATGAACTGCCCATCGAGGATACGCCAGCGCAACTCGTATCACGCCGCATGCCGGGGGAACCTGAATCAAAAGTACGGGCCCGCACCGCGCAGCTCGGCTTCTCCTGGCAGAAGGCGGATACGCCGGTGAAGAAGCTGTCGGGTGGCGAGAAGGCCCGCCTGCTGCTGGGCCTCGCCGCGTTCGACGGACCACATCTGCTGATCCTCGATGAACCGACCAACCACCTCGATATCCCCATGCGCGAGGCGCTGATCAACGCCATCGCGGAATATGAAGGCGCGGTCGTCATCGTCAGCCATGATCGCTTTCTGATCGATGCAACCTGCGACCGGTTGTGGCTGGTCGCGGGTGGCGCGGTGAAGCCGTTCGATGGCGATCTCGACGATTACACCAAGCTGATCCTGCAGGCGCGGCGCACCTCGAAGAACGGCATCGAGCAGAAGGATCCCGGCTTCGACGAGGAGGAAGACGAGGCCTCCTTGCCCAAGCCAGCCTCCACTGTCACCAGCAGGCAATCCGAAAAGCTGGAGGGGCAGATCGCCAAATTGACCGACCTGATCGCCAAGGTGGATGAAGCGCTGGCCAAGCCGGATGTGTTTCGCAAGAACCCGGAGATCGCGGCCCAACTCGCCAAGGATCGCAGCAACCTGGCGCAGAAGCTGGCCTTGGCTGAGGAGGAATGGCTGTCGCTTTCGGTGTGAAACACCAATTTTGCGGTCTGAAGCGTTGCAGAAGCGTCGTGCGTCCTTCGAGGCTCGCCAAGGGGCGAGCACCTCAGGATAAGGAGGTTGTGCAGGGCACTGGATTACCCATCCTGAGGTGCGGAGCGAAGCGGAGCCTCGAAGGACGCACAACGCGTCTGCCCGCCAGCTTCTGATTGCAAACACGCCAAGCCAGATTGCCACCCTT
>JANNFV010000163.1:0-5602 GCA_031380285.1 Hyphomicrobiales bacterium
CATCGCCCAGCAGCAGATAGGTCGGGCAGGTCGCGGTGCAGAAGCCGCAATGGACGCAGGTCCGCAGGATTTTCTCGGACGCCGCGATCTGGGGATCGGCAAGCTGGGCGGTGGTGAAGTTGGTCTGCATGTAATTATATCCCCGCGTACATGCGGCCAGGATTGAGGATGCTGTCGGGATCGAAACTTTTTTTCAACCCGGCCTGCAGCTTCTGGATCGCAGGGTCGAGCGGCTGGAAGACATTCACGCGGGTGCGGAATTCATCCGGCGCTTTCACGAGGATGGCATAGCCGCCATGGCGGGCTGCGGCGGTGTTGATGCTGGCGGCCAGCGCCTCATCCGCTTCGTTGAACCCAAGCCAGACCAATCCGCCGCCCCAATCGAAATAGGCCGCGCCTCCCGTGTCCTTTGCGAACACAGCACCCTTGTCCGGTGCAACGGAACAGCGCCAGACATAGCGCAGGCCATGATCGGCCAATGCCCCACCGTCGCGCAGATGCGGCCAGATACTCACGGGCCATTTGCCGCCGAGAGGCTCAAGCTGACCAAACGCTGCCAGCACCTTGCGCAACTCTCCCGTGCGGTAGACGATCTGCTCGGCAAACCCCTCGAGGCGGAAATAGGTGATGCTGGAGCCCGGCATGATATCGCCCGGCTCATGGGCCACGCCCGTCACCTCGAAGGGCGATTGCAGCGCCGCCGCCATGGCCTGAATCGCCTGTGGATTGTCCAGCCCCTCCAGCACCAGCGTCGCCGCCGCATCCGGCTTGGGAATCACCTTGAAGATCACCTCGGTCAGCACACCCAGCGTGCCATAGGCACCGGCCTGCAGCTTCACCAGGTCCAGACCCGTGACGTTCTTCATCACGCGGCCACCGTTCTTGATGATCTCGCCCAAGCCGTTGACGAAGCGGACGCCGATGAGCGCATCACGCGCCCCGCCCGCCATGATGCGGCGCGGCCCGGCCAGGCCGCAGGCCGCGACAGCACCAATGGTCGGCTCGCCCGTTGAGCCCAGCAGCGGGCGGTAGTCCATCGGCTCGAAGGCCAGCATCTGTCCCCGCTGGTCCAAGGTCTCCTGGATCTCCGCCAGGGGCGTGCCTGCCCAGGCGCCGATGACCATTTCCGAGGGCTCGTAGAGCGTGATGCCCGAGAGGCCTTTCAGCGACAGCGTGCGCTCGGTCTGGCTCGGGCGTCCAAGGCCCCGCTTGGTGCCACCGCCTTCGATCATGAGCGGAGCCCGGGCGGCACGTGCCTCGACGACAGCTGCGGCAACCTCGGCTTCGGTCTTGGGCTGGATCAGCATGGAAATCCGCTTCTTGTCTTGTGCTGCTTCCTTAGCGGAGTTTGGCGTGGGCGGGAAAGGGCCATCCCTGCGTCCCGAAAGCAAGGCATCTTTTTCGGCCAGAGCATCAATGCTGCCTCATCATCGCCACATGTTGCGGTGCTTTAGGCTTTCATTCATGCCTGCAAGGCTATTGAGCCTGCTTCCCGAGATCCGGATTTTACCAAGCGCCATGCCTTTTCGCGCCACACGCCGTGTTTTTCTGTCCGGAACCGCCAGCGTGGCGACGCTGACGGTTGGTGGCTGCATGCCCGATCTCGTGGGAACCGGCTCTATCGCGCGATCCCCCGTGGCTCCACCACCGGGATACAACCCGACCGTTCTGGCCGTGACGAACCGGCAGCCAGTCAAAGGCGCACTTCAGGCGCCCTGGTACGGCCATGAACGCAGCACGGTGAGCAGCTTCTCCCGCGTTGTGATCAACCGCCCTGACACCACGCTCGTGGGGCGTGCGCGGTCGACCTTCAGCGGCACCTGGAGCATCGACAAAGTCGATGCGGACGGACGCGCGGCCAACGAGCCTTTGCTGGAAGCGGTTTCAGGCCGCGAGGTGCTGCTCTTCACGCATGGCTACAAGGAGAGCTTCGAAAGCGCCGCCATCAGCACGGTCGAGTTGTCGGAGGGGATCGGCTTCTCTGGTGCCTCCGTTCTGTTCACCTGGCCGTCAAGGGCCGCGTTGTTCGACTATGGCTATGACCGCGAAAGTGCGCTGTTCTCGCGCGATGCCTTCGAAGACATGCTGCTGGCGTTGCTGTCCGAGGGTGGCGCCACCCGCGTGCATATCGTGGCGCACAGCATGGGCACGCTGCTGACGATCGAAACCTTGCGCCAGATCTGGGCTCGTCACGGAGATACCATGGCCAACCGCCTGGGTGCGGTCGTGCTCGCCGCCGCCGATATCGATTTCGACCTGTTCGAGAATGCCTTGAAGCGCCTGCGCACGCTGGTGCCGCGCATCACCGTGATTTCCTCGACCGCCGACCGCGCGCTGGAGGTTTCTCGCCGGTTGGCCGGAGGCGTTTCACGCACGGGTGCCGCGACACGCGAACAACTCGAAGCGCTGGGCGTGCGTGTGGTGGATGCGACGGAGCACGGCGGATGGGTGGCGCTGCGCCATGACCTGTTCCTCAGTGATCCGGAAGTGCGGCAAGTCGTGCGGCGGGCGGTTGAACGGGGGCGGGCCTGAACCTTTCAGTCTGGAGAGTGCGGGCTTCCTTTCGTCGGAAGCAGCGGCTGATGGTCTTGGACGGGCTTGACCCGTCCATCCACGCCTTTGTGACCAAACCGTCTTTCACTGTCCCAGAGACGTGGTTGGCCGCGTCAAGCGCGGCCATGACGTATTTATCGTCAAACCCCGTTTGACTCTAAAGATACATCTGCTCAATCGGTGCGGTCGTCTTCTTGCCGATGTGGGCAACATTGGCTTCCAGCCACGCCTCGGCCGCTTGACGACCAGCCTCCTTCAACTCAAGCAGAAATGCCCAGTCTGCGGAAAGTTTCGACTCGGCGTCGTAGAGACCCATGCCGGCATCATCCATGATGGAATGAACGAGCATCCGCCGGTATTTGTTTGTGTCCAGGCGCTCTTCGTCCACCAGCCTGGCGACGAAAGCGATGGCGCGCATCTCGCGCATCAGCGAGGAATTGAAGGCAATCTCATTTTCCCGATCACGGATGGCCGCCGCTGTGCGGGGCACGGCATCGCGGCGGATCGGATTGATATGGACAATGATCACATCGGCAGATGCGCCCCTGTAGATCAGGGGAAAAATCGCCGGATTGCCCATGTAGCCGCCGTCCCAATAGGCTTCTCCCTCGATTTCGACAGCCTTGAAGATATGCGGCAGGCAGGCCGATGCCAGGATCACATCAGCCGAAAGCTCGTGATTCTCGAAAACCCTGATCTTGCCGGAGCGGACATTGGTGGCACAGATGAACAACCGCGTGGCGAGCGGGCATTGCCTGAGATGATCAAAATCCACAACGGCAACCAGCGCATCCCTGAGAGGGTTGTAGTCCAGCGGATTGAGATCATACGGCGAAAAGAAATTGTTGATGGACTGGCTCCAGAGATAGGATGGCGATGGTCCGGAAAACCAAGGCATCAGCCCGAGCATCTTGCCCCAGGGATTGGCTCCGAACGGATGCAGCACGGAACCCGCTTCGCTGACGGCCCGCCAGAATTGCCCAAGCTTCTGGCGCGCCCCCTCGCGGCCACCCCGTGACATGCCATAAGCCATCACGGCCGCATTCATGGCCCCTGCACTCGTCGCACTGATGGCATCAAGCGCCAGCCGGTCATCCTCGAGCAGCCGGTCAAGGACACCCCAGGTGAATGCCCCGTGTGAACCGCCACCCTGCAATGCCAGATTGACCGGCTTGCGATCACCGCGCAGTGCGATCTGCTGCGGGGTGCAAGCACTGTTCAACGACATCCTTTTGGTCTGCACAGGTTTTTTCACTCCGCAGCCGCAACCGGTGGCTGGGCATAGCCGAGCTTCAGGCTCAGCGCATCAAGCAACATGGCTGCGGCTTCCGGGATGTTGGTGCCGGGCGGGAACACCGCAGCAGCGCCCATGTCGAGCAGGGTCTGCACGTCTTCCGGCGGGATCACGCCACCGACCACCACCATGATGTCGCCGCGGCCCTGCTGCGCCAGGGCACGCTTCAGCTCCGGCACAAGTGTGAGGTGTCCCGCCGCCAGCGATGACACGCCGATGACATGGACATTGCCCTTCACCGCATCCGCCGCCGCCTCCTCCGGCGTGGCGAAGAGGTGACCGATCTCCACATCGAAGCCCAGGTCCGCGAAAGCCGAAGCGATCACCTTCTGGCCGCGATCGTGTCCGTCCTGACCCATCTTGGCCACCAGGATTTTGGGCGCCCGGCTGTCATTGTCGCGAAAGGCCCGCGTCATGCCGCGCACGCGGTCGATCACCGGGTTGTCGTTGCCGAAGCTCCTGGAATAGACGCCTGAGATCACCTTGATCTCGGCCTTGTGGCGTCCCCAGGCCTTTTCCAATGCGAGCGAGATCTCGCCCACCGTTGCCTTGGCGCGGGCCGCATCCACCGCGAGTTTCAGCAGGTTGCTGTCCATGTCGGAACCACCCGTGCGGTCAGCCGCATGGGTCAGCGCCGCAAGCTTCGCCTCGACCTCGGCCGGGTTTCGCTCCGCCCTGAGCTGCGCCAGCTTGGCAAGCTGTGCCGCACGCACGGCGGCGTTGTCCACCTTCAGCACGGGGATCGGTGGCTCGGACAAGGGTTGGTACTTGTTGACGCCCACGATCACATCCGCTCCGCTGTCGATGCGCCCCTGGCGCATGGCGGAGGCTTCCTCGATGCGCAGCTTTGGGATGCCCGCCTCGATGGCTTTTGCCATGCCCCCCAGACGCTCCACTTCCTGGATATGGCCCCAGGCGCGGTTGGCGAGGTCTGCCGTCAGACGCTCGACATAGTAGCTGCCACCCCAGGGATCGATGATGCGGGTGGTGCCGCTCTCCTGCTGCAACAAGAGTTGCGTGTTGCGGGCGATGCGGGCGGAGAAATCCGTGGGCAGGGCCAGCGCCTCGTCAAGGCTGTTGGTGTGCAGCGACTGGGTGCCACCCTGCGTCGCCGCCATGGCTTCCACCATGGTGCGCACGGCGTTGTTCATCACGTCCTGTGCGGTGAGCGACCAGCCGGAAGTCTGGCAATGCGTACGGAGCGGCAGGCTCTTTTCGGATTTCGGATTGAAGTCCTTTACGAGTTTTGCCCACAGCAGCCGGGCCGCCCGGAGCTTGGCCACCTCCATGAAGAAATTCATGCCGATGGCCCAGAAGAAGGAGAGGCGCGGCGCGAAGGTGTCCACGTCCAGTCCTGCGGCCAGCCCAGCGCGCAGGTACTCCACACCGTCGGCCAGCGTGTAGGCAAGCTCCAGGTCCTGCGTCGCGCCGGCCTCCTGCATGTGGTAGCCGGAGATCGATATCGAGTTGAACTTCGGCATCTCTTTGGCAGTGTAGGCGAAGATATCCGCGATGATCCGCATCGATCCCTTGGGGGGATAGATATAGGTGTTGCGGACCATGAACTCCTTCAGAATGTCGTTCTGGATGGTGCCCGACAGCTTCGCTGCGGGCACGCCCTGCTCCTCCGCCGCGACGATGAACAGCGCGAGGATCGGCAAAACCGCGCCGTTCATGGTCATCGACACCGACATCTGATCCAGCGGGATCTGGTCGAAGAGCGTGCGCATATCGAGGATGGAATCGATGGCGACA
>JANNFV010000143.1:0-2817 GCA_031380285.1 Hyphomicrobiales bacterium
TTCTCCAACATGACGCTCAACCCGCAACCCCTGCATATCGATGCGGATTTCTGCGCGAAGGAGACCGAATGGGGCAAGCCGCTGATGAACTCGCTGTTCACCCTCGGCCTGCTCATCGGCATCTCCGTCAATGACACGACGGTTGGCACCACCATCGGCAATCTCGGCATGACGGATGTGAAATTTCCGGCCCCGCTGTTCGAGGGCGATACGATTCACTGCACCACGGAGATTGTCGCTGTGCGGAACTCGAAATCCCGCCCTGATGCCGGAATCGTGGACTTTCTGCACCGTGCCTATAACCAGGATGACACGCTGGTGGCCGAATGCCGACGCCAGGCCTTCATGAAGCGCTCTCCCAAGGCTTGAAGACCCAAGGCTTGAAGATCAAAGGATCTGTGTTCCATGCGCTCCCTGCTGTTCGTTCCGGGCGATGACGAGAAGAAACTGGCGAAAAGCCTGGTATCGGGTGCGGATGTCCTGCTGATCGATCTTGAGGATTCAGTCGCGTCAACGCGCAAGGTGGAAGCGCGACAGGTCGTGGCAAGCTTCATCCAGCAGGCACGCATGATCGCGCAGCGTCCCCAGCTGTTCGTGCGCATCAACGACCACGCCAGCGGGCTTGTCAGTGCGGACCTGGATGCGGTCATGATCGCTGCTCCGGACGGGATCATGCTGCCCAAGAGCCATTCGGGCGATGATGTGTCGCTGCTTTCGGCAAAGCTTGCGGTGCGCGAAGCCGAAAATCAACTTCCCGACGGCCAGACCCGGATCGTTGCCATTGCGACCGAAACCGCCCGCTCGCTCTTCCACATGGGGACCTATGTCGGCATCAGCCAGCGACTGGCCGGCCTCACCTGGGGCGCGGAAGACCTTTCGGCCGATGTGGGGGCCGAGGCCAACCGGCTGGAGTCCGGTGCCTATACCGATCCTTACAGGCTGGCCCGGTCGCTCTGTCTGTTCGCGGCCCACGCCGCCGAGGCGCAGGCCATCGACACGGTCTATACCAACTTTCGCGATGCCGATGGCTTGCGACAGGAATGCGAAGCGGCTCGCCGCGATGGCTTTGCAGGCAAGATGGCGATCCATCCCGCGCAAGTCCCGGTGATCAACGCGGTCTTCACGCCCACACCCGAGGCCGTGGCCAGGGCGCAGCGCATCGTCGACTTCTTCGCGGCCAACCCGGATGCCGGCGTCACCAGCTTCGAGGGCGAGATGATCGATCGACCCCATGTCCGGCGGGCGGAACGCATTCTTGCGGCGGCGAAAGCGGCAGGCGTCAGCGCCTGAACTCAGGACGAAAAGCCGCCCGCTCCCGCTGGGCGCACGATGGTGAACGGCTTCTCGACCACGGCATATTCGTCATATCCCATGCGTGCGATGGGCCGCATCGCAGACGTGTCCAATCGACCGTCACGGATGAACCGGTCATCGATATGCACGCCCACGACCTGGCCGATCACCATGTGACAACCCGCAGGTGTGCCCGACAATGTGTGGGGCGAGACGATCTGCAACAGCTTGCACTCCAGCGCGGTTGCAGCCGTGGCGAGGCGCGGGGGCCGCACAAGTTCGGATTTCGCCATGGCCAATCCGGCGTGGATGAATTCGTTGTCGCCCCGGGGCAGTGGCGCAGACGTCGCGTTCATCTGCTGGGCGAGGTCAAAGGTCGCCAGATTGCACACGAACTCGCCGGTTTCCGCCACGAAGCTGATCGCATCCTTCATTCCATCGCTCGAAAACATCACGAGATCCGGATTGCTCTGGATCGCGTTGAAGAAGGAATAGGGCGAGAGGTTGATCTCCCCCGCCCGCGACATCGCACTGATCCAGCCGATGGGGCGTGGTGCCACGATGGCCTTGAACGGGTTGTGCGGCAGTCCGGCAGCCCGGTGCTGCCCGCTGGCGTAGAACATGGTGACTTCTCCCGCATCAGGCCCCAAGCCCTTTGCCCCTCAGCAGCTAGGATGCCTGAGCGCACTTGGAAAGAGCCAAAATCGCCAACTGAGTTTGCCCGAAGGATTGATCTTCTCCCCGACTCAATTTCGCGCTAGTCAGGCCCGTGATGCTGCGCCGTTTCGCCCTTGCCCTTGTCATGTCGCTGATCGGCCCATTTGCCGCGCTGGCACAGGGCAGTTCGCAGCTCGCGCTGTCCGCCACCTTTGCGGGCGAAAACAAGCCAATCGCGACCGGATTGATCTGGCGCGTGTTCAAGCTGGATGCCAACGGCGACCCCACGGTGACCGCACAATCCACCGATGCGGCACCCACCCTGCCCCTGCCCGCAGGCGAGTACGTCGTGCATGTCGCCTATGGCCTGGCGTCGTCCAGCCGCAAGGTGCTGATCGGCAATGCCACCACATCGGAGCGCCTGCCGCTGAGTGCCGGAGCGCTGATCGTGAAAGGCAGCATCCAGGATCAGGTGATTCCGCTGAACCGGCTGCAAATCTCGCTCTATATCCCCGAGGCGGGCAACTCCGAAGGCAAGCTGGTCACGTCTTCGCTGCGCACGGGCGAAGCCTTGCGTCTGCCCGAGGGCACCTATCACGTGGTAACGAGCTACGGCGATTCGAACTCCATCGTTCGCGCCGATATCCGCGTGACCTCGGGCAAGGTGACCGAGGCCAACATGCACCACAAGGCCGCGACCATCACGCTGAAGCTGGTGTCCAATCCCGGCGGCGAGGCACGGGCGAACACCGCATGGTCCGTGCTGACACCAGGCGGCGACGTGATCCGCGAGGCGCTTGGCGCGTTTCCGTCCATGACGCTGGCGGAGGGTGACTACGTCGCCATCGCCCGCAATGAAGGCCGGGT
>JANNFV010000144.1:0-2865 GCA_031380285.1 Hyphomicrobiales bacterium
CAGTTAAATGCAATCTGCAGGTCATCGACCGACACGACGCGATCAAGCCCCGAAAGAAGCTTCTCCCGCTGCGTTACATCAAGCCGTAAGATTCGCTCGTTCTTGGTTGCGGCTTCTTTCGCTTTTTTTCCTAAATCTGGATTTAAGCAGGCTGCTCTTGCGTAGCTTGGTCCAAATATCAATGCCGTGATGAAAATTGGAGCAAGTATTGAAATCATCGCCTATTGAAGGCCTAGCTGTGAGCGCAACTGGCCGATGCTTGAGGACTCGCGCCGCGCGAGCTCATAATAAGCCTCTCGCGTCATTGAGCCGACACCACTTTCCATTCGCTTTCTCCCTGCTTCGAGGGACGCTGAAATACGTTGAAACTGATCTGCCTTGAGATTTGCTTTCTTGGCATCAAGTGCACTCTTAGTCGAGTTGTACTGCTCCATGTAGCCTTGAAACGCTGGCATCACTCCGGCATGAGCGACGTTTGCACCAATAGTGAACACCAACAACAGAAACAATTTTCTCATGATATCTCTCCTGCTGTTTCCAAGAATATAATTAAACATAATTTATGATTTTTCTTCTGTCAATAGCCATTTATTGGAAATATCTTGCTGTTAAATAGAAAAAATTGCGCGTAAAAAAAGCTTTTCGGTCGGTCGTTCTGAATATGATACGAGCCAACATACTGCTCCCGCTGCTTGACACGCAACCCCATTCTCCCCCATAAGCCGCAACAGGACACGCCTCCCTAACGAGGCGCAATCATCTGTGAGGATGGAGACTGCCATGACGACTGCAACAGCTGCGGCTGCGACTCTTGCGCGCCCTAAAGTGCCCAATTTCTCCTCCGGTCCGTGTGCCAAAAGGCCGGGCTGGTCTCTCAAAAACCTCGCTGACGCCGCGCTCGGGCGTTCCCACCGCGCCAAGATTGGTAAGGCGAAGCTCAAGCTGGGCATCGATCTGACGCGCGAAGTGCTTCAGGTTCCCGCTGAATATCTCATCGGCATCGTGCCCGCCTCCGACACCGGCGCTTACGAGATGGCGATGTGGACGATGCTCGGCGCTCGCCCTGTGACGATGGTGGCGTGGGAATCGTTTGGCGAAGGCTGGGTAACCGATGCCGTCAAGCAACTGAAGCTGGCGGATTGTGAGACGGTTGTCGCGCCCTATGGCGAACTTCCCAACCTCAGGAAGCTCGACACGAAACATCGCGACATCTGCTTCACCTGGAACGGTACCACATCGGGCGTGCGCGTGCCGGACGCCGACTGGATCGCAGCGGATCGCGAGGGCCTGACCTTCTGCGACGCCACATCCGCCGCCTTCGCGCAGCCGCTCGATTGGGCCAAGCTCGATGTCACAACCTTCTCCTGGCAGAAGGCGCTGGGTGGCGAGGCGGCGCATGGCATGCTGATCCTTTCGCCTCGTGCGGTTGCCCGGCTCGAGAGCCATAAACCGGCTTGGCCTATCCCCAAGGTGTTCCGCCTCACGTCAGGCGGCAAGCTGATCAAGGGCATTTTCGAGGGCGAGACGATCAACACGCCGTCGATGCTGTGCGTCGAGGATTACATCGATGCGCTCACCTGGGCGAAGAAGGTTGGCGGCTTGCAGGGCCTGATGAAGCGTGCCGACAGCAACACGCGGGCGATTGCCACTTTCGTGAAGGCGAACAACTGGATCGATTTCCTCGCGGTGAAGCCCAAGACGCGGTCCAACACCAGCGTTTGCCTGAAATTCACCGATCCCGCCGTGACGAAACTGTCCGCCGATGATCAGGCGAATTTCGCCAAGGCAATCGTGGCGTCTCTCGAGAAGGACGGTGTGGGCCTCGATCTCGGGCACTACCGTGACGCGCCTCCCGGCCTGCGCATCTGGTGCGGGGCGACGGTGCAGACGCGGGATGTGAAAGCGCTGCTGCCGTGGATCGCCAAGGCGTTTGCGGCCGAGAAGGCGAAGCTGAAGTAGCGCCAACGCAGTCCCCTCTCCCCGCTCGCGGGGAGAGGGCTAGGGTGAGGGGCCAGGTGAGCATAGGCTGAGCGAACTCACCCCGCCCCTCATCCGCCCTCCATTTCATTCGGGCGACTTCTCCCCGCGAGCGGGGAGAAGAGTTCGGCACCCGCTTCCACCTCCCTCCAGGAGCCTCCCATGACCAAGCCCCGCGTTCTCATTTCCGACGCCCTCTCCCCCGCCGCCGTGCAGATCTTCAAGGATCGCGGCATCGACGTGACGTTCGATCCCAACCTTGGCAAGGACAAGGACAAGCTTGCCGCCATGATCGGCGAGTATGATGGCCTTGCCATTCGCTCCGCCAGCAAGGCGACGGCAAAATTGCTCGAATCCGCCACGAAGCTGAAGGTCATCGGCCGCGCCGGCATCGGTGTCGACAATGTCGATATCCCGGCGGCCACCGCCCGGGGGATCATCGTGATGAACACGCCCTTCGGCAATTCGATCACCACGGCGGAGCATGCGATTTCCATGATGATGGCGCTGGCCCGTCAGATTCCCGAGGCTGATGTCTCCACCCAGGCTGGCAAGTGGGAGAAGAACAGGTTCATGGGCGTCGAGATCACGGGCAAGACTCTGGGTGTGATCGGCTGCGGCAACATCGGCTCCATCGCGGCGGATCGCGGCATCGGCCTCAAGATGCGCGTCATCGCCTATGACCCGTTCCTGACGCCGGAGCGCGCCGTGAAGATCGGCGTGGAGAAGGTGGAACTGGACGAGCTTCTGGCGCGCGCGGATTTCATCACGCTGCATGTGCCGATGACGGAGAAGACCAAGAACATTCTCTCCCGCGAGGCGCTGGCGAAAACAAAGAAGGGCGTGCGCATCATCAACTGCGCGCGCGGCGGCCTGGTGGACGAGGAG
>JANNFV010000166.1:0-9653 GCA_031380285.1 Hyphomicrobiales bacterium
CCTCGCCAATACGGACGTATTGGTTTCGGATCGCCGCATGATCCTCGGTCCCTTTTTGATCTCATCGAGCACCTGCCCAGTTTGTCAACACACCCTAGCTGAACAGCCGTGTCCGCTCCGCGACCGACATGCCCTTGAGCGCATCGAGCGCCCGCGCCGCTTCATCCGCCGAGAGGTCGGCTCCGGCGCGAATCTTGCTCAACGCATTGTCGACCATCGGCTGGCTATGAACGAGGTGGAGATGATCGCCCGGCGGCATCTCCCCGGTCGCCACCACGGGCCCAACTGGCTCAAGCGGGGTGAAGAGCATTTCGTCAAGATCATCGAGAGGCTCGGCGGCTTCTGGCGAGGCCAGTTGAATATCGTGATCAACGTCAAAGGAATCGCCAGGAGGCAGCACCATCGGCTGCCCCGTCTGCCGAATCGTATGTGCCATATCCAACTCGGCGAAGCTCTCGGCTGGTTCCGGAACCTGGTTCTCGTCGACCAGCACGAAATCGACATCGGCCTGGCTCATGCTGGGATCGGCGGCAAAGGGAGAGGCCACCGTGATGCGCCCGTAGGGATCCTCGGACATATCATCCTCTACTTGCCAGATCTCCGCCATGGCATTGACCCGCTTTTCGAGGAACCCGAGGGCGTCGATCACCTTGCGGATGCGCTGCGCCGTCAGATCCTGGAAGGTGCAGGCCGTGTAGATCTCGGTGGCGCGTTCATCCAGCATGTCGCACAGCGCAGAGCTGACGTCGGATTCACGCAAGGTCCAGGCGGCTTCCTGCACGCGCTCGGCGGCGGCCAGGATATCGGATGTGGCACTTTCCGTGGCCGACACAATCGAATCCAGCTCGCCCGAAGCGACGCCGATATGCCCACCGGAGGCTTCGTCGGGCTTCATGGCGGCGATTTCCACCCGTGTCCGGGCAATGGCCTTCGACATTTCCAGAATATCAAGGCGGAACTTGTCGATTTCCGTCGGTTCCCGATGCGCCGATATCGACTTCTCGATGCGCGACAGCGCTGTCAGCAGCACCTGCGTATCCGCATGGCGGTTGCGCTTCGCGAACTCTCCCAGGAACCAGCGTCCCCGCTCGGTTTCCATGACAGCCAGTTCAATCGCCTGAAAATCGGCTTCCGAACCAGAATTATGCGCTAAAAAACCAGACATTGCCCGTTCCAGACATACAATAGCCGGGGCGAACCAGAGGTGCGCCCGGCGAACTCCTACGCCAGCAGTGAGCCATGGTTCCCCTAATGAATTGTTACCCTGCCAGAGCTGTGGTCGTTTTTTGATCGTCCAGTGCGCTTCGGCATAAGGTCTTTCGAAGGAACGCTACCAAAGATGCCTGTCGCGGAAGAATATTGGCGTTTGAAGCGAAGACGTCATGGCCGCGCTTGACGCGGCTATCCACGTCTATGCGACAACGGAAAGACCTGGATGGACGGGTCAAGCCCGTCCAGCACGGTCGGCCGTTGATTTCATCAAGCCCCCCATGTGCTCATCCGCGATCTCGGCGGTTGTCTTTCAGGCCGCTTCAGGCCATGTCAGGAGACATCGAAGACAGTCAGAGGTCATTGCGGTTGCCGGTGAAGCAGCACGTCACGGGAAGGCGGGAGGCCGCAGCCACCAGCGAGGCTCCTGCCATGAGCATCGAGGGCGGCGCGACTGGCCAGACCATGCGCATGACAGGGAACTGGACCATGCGTCACGGCCGAACCGTGGAAACGCTGATGGAGCAGGCGGCATCGGCGGAGCAGCCGCTGACCCTCGATTTTTCCGCCATCACGGCCTTCGACACGCTGGGCGCTCTGGCGCTTTCCCGCTTGCGCCTCGACCGGCAGACCGCGGGCAGGCCCACCGCCTTCGCGGGCATGTCGCGGAGCCATGAAATCCTTCTGGCCGAAGCCAAAGTCCAGCCAGGGACGGAGACGCCGCACAAGGCCGCCAGCAGTGTCGATATCCTCGTCGACATCGGAAAAGGCATGTCCGGCATCGGACGGGATTTCACCGGGGGCATCAGCTTCCTGGGTGGCTTCGTGGCCGCTCTGGGCCGGATGATCGTGCAACCCAGCCGCTTTCGCTGGCCCGCCATCGTCAAGCAGATCGAGATGTTCGGCTTCCGCTCGGTGCCGATCATCGCGCTGATCTCGTTTCTGGTCGGTGGCATCATTGCCCAGCAATCGGTGTTCCAGCTCAGCACCTTCGGCACGACCGCTTTCGTGGCGGACCTGCTGGGCGTGCTCATCCTGCGGGAACTTGGCGTGCTGCTGACCGCGATCATGATCGCCGGGCGGTCCGGCTCCGCCATCACGGCGGAAATCGGCTCGATGAAGATGCGCGAGGAGATCGATGCCCTGCGCACCATGGGCCTCGATCCCATGGAAGTGCTGATCGTGCCGCGCATCCTGGCGCTGGTGATCTGCATGCCGATGCTGACCTTCATCGCGTCCATGTCGGGCCTGTTCGGCGGCGGCCTGGTGGCCTGGATCTATGGCGATGTCAGCCCTGACGTGTTTCTGACGCGGCTGCAGAGCGCGGTGCGCATCAACACCTTCATGGTGGGCATGATCAAGGCTCCGGTCATGGCGCTGGTCATCGGCGTGATCGCCAGCATCGAGGGCATGGCGGTGAAGGGGTCCGCCGAATCGCTTGGCACGCAGACCACGGCTTCGGTGGTGAAGGCGATTTTCATGGTCATCGTCGTCGATGGCCTGTTCGCCATGTTCTTCGCCTCGATCCGGTATTGAGGGCGCAATGGCGGGATCGAATGGCAGCAGGGAAACGGTCATCGAGGTCAGGGATCTCGCCGTCGGCTTTGGCGACCGCCTGGTCAATGACGGCCTGTCTCTGGATGTCTATCGTGGCGAAATCCTCGGCGTTGTCGGTGCCTCGGGAACCGGCAAATCCGTGCTGATGCGGACCATCGTCGGCTTGCTGCCCAAGCGCCGCGGCAGCATCCATGTCTTTGGCCAGGACATGGAGACCTTGTCGGAAAAGGAACGACAGAACATTGAAAAGCGCTGGGGAATCCTGTTCCAACAGGGGGCCTTGTTCTCGTCGCTGACCGTGAAGCAGAACATCCAGCTGCCGATGCGCGAGCATCTGGACCTGTCCGATGCCATGCTGGACGGTCTTGCCCGCATGAAGATCGACATGGTGGGGCTGAAGGCCGACGCCGCCGACAAGTTTCCCTCGGAGCTGTCCGGCGGCATGATCAAGCGGGCGGCCCTGGCGCGCGCCTTGGCGCTTGATCCCGAAATCGTGTTCCTGGACGAGCCCACATCCGGCCTCGATCCCATCGGAGCTGGGGATTTCGATGCATTGACTGCCACATTGCAGAAGACTTTGGGCCTTACAGTCTTCATGGTAACGCATGATCTCGACAGCCTCGGAACGATTTGCGACCGGATCGTGGCTTTGGGCGAAGGGAAGGTTCTGGCTTCTGGCGACATGGACGCCATGGTCGCCACCAGCCATCCCTGGCTGAAGGCATATTTCACCGGGCCACGGGCCCACAGGACATTCGCTTCTCCCTGAGGGGAGAAGAGCAGCGGCACGACACAGGCGGAATGGAAACCAGAGCAAACTATGCCTTGATCGGACTCTTCACCCTGGCGGTCTTTGCCGGGATTTTGGGCTTCGTCTATTGGTTCGCCGCAGGCCGTTCGAGCAGCCAGAAGGTCAGCTACCGCGTGATTTTCACCGGCTCCGTATCGGGCCTGAACCGGGGGTCGGTCGTCCGCTTCAATGGCTTGCGCGTGGGCGAGGTCACGGTGATCGATCTGGTCCCCAGCGATCCGAGCCGCGTGATGGCAATCATCGAGATCGATCAGAAGACCCCGGTGAAGACCGACACAAGGGCACGGCTCGAGTATCAGGGCCTCACCGGGCAAGCCTCGGTGCAGCTCTCGGGCGGCACGGCGGCCGCTCCGGCACTTGTCGTGCCTGACGGGGGACGCGCCGTGATTTTTGCTGACCGCTCGGATTTTCAGGACATCCTGGAAACGGCGCAACGACTCGCCACGCGGACGGACGCCATCCTCGCCAAGGTGGAGAAGATCGTCGCCGACAACGAGAGTTCGATTGGCGGAACGGTGAAGAGCGTCGAGACCTTCGCCAAGGCGCTGGCCGACAATTCGGCCGGTGTGGGCGCCTTCCTGGCGTCGGTGGGAGAAACATCGCAGAAGATTTCCTCGCTTTCGGCGCGGCTCGAAACCCTCTCCAGCGCCGCCGAGGATATCCTGCGCGGCATCACGCCCGGCAGCGTCAACCGCACCATCGCCAATGTCGAGACCTTCACCCAAGGCTTGGCCGATAACCGCCGCAACATCGACGGTATCCTGACGGATGGTGCGGTCCTGACGCGACGCCTGTCCGAGACCTCGCAGAAGCTCGATTCCGCCTTTGTCGAGATCGACCGGATCACCAAGGCCATCGACAGCCAGAAGATCGGGCGCACGGTCGACAACATTGACCGCATCGCTGCCGTCTTTGGCAACAATACCGCGACAACCGAGAAGGCGCTGCAGGATATCGCGGCGCTCTCCGCCACCCTGCGCGCCGCCTCCGAACAGGTCAGCGGCGTTTTGACCGCTGCAACGCGGTTTCTCGGTGCCAACGAGGGCGAGGGCAAGGGCGCGTTCTCGGATATCGGTGCGGCGGCCCGCTCGTTCCGGGAGTTGGTCGAGAACGTCAACGGGCGCGCCGCCGATTTCAGCGAGATGGCGAAGTCCATCGAGAGGCTGGCGAAAAGCCTCGACAAACGTACCGTGGAAATCACGGCGGGCATCAACCGTCTGACCAGTTCCGGCAGCCGCGACATCGAGGCCTTGGCCGCCGATGCACGCCGTGCCGTCAACGAGGTCAATCGGGCCGTGCGCAGCATCGGGCGCGATCCATCCCAGATCATCACCGGCGGCAGACCGTCTGTGCCCGAATATTCGGGACAGCGCTGATGCATGTTCACTCTTTCCATGTTCCGCACGCATGAGTGACTGGTCCCGTCGTTCGATCCTGGGAGTCGCCCTGGGCGCGGCCATCACGCCGCTTGCGGGCTGTGGCGGCGGACCTGCGCCCACCACCTTCGATCTCTCCGCGCCACGCGAAGGCTTGCGCCGCAGCACAAGTGGCCGCCGGGCCATCATCGTGGCCGAGCCGACCGCCGTTTCCACGCTCGACAGCGAGCGCATCGTCGTCAGGGCCGCCAACGCGGAACTGACCTATCTGCCCCGCGCCCAATGGTCGGATCGCCTGCCGCGGCTGGTGCAAACGCGCCTGATCCAGACCTTCGAGAACAGCGGGCGTGCCGCCGTGGGCCGCCCCGGTGACCGCCTGGCAGGGGCCTATCAATTGCTGCTGGATATCCGCGCCTTCGAGATCCGGGAGGCAAGCCGGGAGGCTGTCGTGGAGGTCGCGGTCAAGCTCGTGAATGCCGGGACGGGCGCCGTCAGCAGTGCCCGGTTGTTTACGGCCACGGCCAGCGTTGGCGCCATCGACGGAGCGGGCGCTTCTCAGGCGCTGGACCAGGCCTTGGCAAAGGTTCTGGCCGATATCACGGCTTGGGCAGCGGCGGTCGGATAGGCCACTTCTCCGCACAAAAAAGCCCGCTGGAACATGTGTTCCAGCGGGCTTTTTTGTGGTGTCTGAAGGCTTACACCAACGGCCTTCACATCTGACCGCATCAAGGACGCGCACCCATCCTGCCCCCTTGTGGGGCGGGTGCCCCCGCGCTCTTCGCGGGGTCGGGTGGGGGTCGCGCTGCGCTCATCGGACATGTCAGCGCGACCCCCTCCCGGCTCGCTCTGCTCGCCACCCACCCCACAAGGGGGTGGGATGAGCGCCCGTCCAACAACCGGTCAATCATAAGGGCCTTGAGTATTATTCAGGAGCATCCCGTTGCTGAATCGTCATTGCGAGCAAAGCGAAGCAATCCAGCCATGCAACGCCGGGAGTATGGCAATCGAGTGGGAGACTGGCGCTGTTCGCCCCGCGTTGACTGGATTGCTTCCTCGCTTTGCTTCTCGCAATGACGGGATTCGCGTCCATCTCTAAACCCCGGCTGTCTCAGTCCCCTCCACCTCCCGCATCAGGTAGTAGCGCTTCCGCAGCAAGGCCAGCGACTGGTCGATCTGCTTGCGCTGGGTTTCGAGATGCTCGACCTGGTCCAGGATCGTGTCGAGCGACAAGCGCAACTCGTTGGAACTGCGCGAACCCGCCAGGATTTCGGCGATCTCGGTGAGGGTGAAGCCCAGCTTGCGCCCCTCGTCGATGAGACGGAAGCGTTGCTCCGCTTCGGCATCGTAGAGGCGGTTCATGCCATCGCGCAGTGGCGCGATCAGGCCGCGCGCCTCGTAGAAGCGCAGCGTGCGCAAGGTGGTGTCGAAGCGCCGCGCCATCTCCCGGATGCCGATGACGGGTGGTTGGCCCAAAGCGCCGCTTGTGCCCTGATCACGGTGGTGATCCGTAGCGGGCCGCGTGGTGGATGGAGAAAATTGGCGGAGGGAGCTGGACATGATGACTGCAAGACCCCGTGGGTTGAACCATTGCCAACCAGTGCCACACCAAAGTGCTTTTCAGCGGTGACCCTGCGGCAATCCCTGGATAGCTGATTTGCAGCCCTCAAAATAGGAAAATGTTATTATAAATAGCAAAATATTCGCAACACAGGTGTTTCAATCCTGCGACAGGCTGGCCTCCGCCAGACGCGCTGCATAGCGCGCCATCAGGTCCACCTCGATGTGGATGCGGTCTCCCGTCTGCCGCTTGCCAAAGGTCGTGACACCCAGCGTGTGCGGGATCAGCAGGACGGAGAAGGACGAACCCGCCACGCTGTTGACGGTGAGCGACACCCCGTCGAGGCAGATCGAGCCTTTCTCGGCGATGAAGCGGGCCAGCGGTGCGGGCGCTTCGATCAGGAATTGCGCGGTTGCGCCCCATTGGCCCGAGCCATCGGTGATATCGCGGCGTTCGGCGATCCGGGCGATGCCATCGACATGGCCCGTGACGAGGTGCCCGCCCAGTTCATCGCCAACCCTCAGCGAGCGCTCGAGATTGAGCTTGGTGCCGGTGGTCCAGCTTCCGGCCAGCGTGCGCTCCAGCGTTTCCGCCGCAGCTTCCACCGTGACGCGTTCGCCGGTGCCGTGTGCCTCCACTGCAACCGCTGTCAGGCAGATGCCCGAACAGGCGATGGAGGCGCCCAGCGCGATGCTGTCCGGCTTGTAGGCACACGCAATGACATAGCGGCGCAGCTTGCCGGGATCGCCCTCGGCCAAGATGATCTCGCCCACATCGCTGACCAGTCCGGTGAACATCAGGCGGTCCTCTCATAGGTGGCGAAGACATCGCTGCCGTGGCGCGTGTCTCCAAGCTTGGTATAGCGTGCGGTATCCGCAAGGGCGGCGGCCAAGCCGGGCCGCAGGGCCGGAATGCCGGGAGCGGCCAACGCATGATCGGCAGTCGAGACAATCACGGTGTCGGCCAGATCAGCCCGGGCCAGCGCTTCGGCTACAATGGGCCCGCCCTCGGAGAACACGCGTGTGATGCCGCGCAGGCCCAGCAGCCGCAGGGCTGCGGGGAGGTCGAGATTGCCATCGGCCAGTCGCTCCACCCGCATCACCTCGACGCCCGCCGCGCGCAAGGCGAGTTCCCGCTCCGCCGGGGCATCGACCGCCGCGATAACCCAGACCGGAACCTGCCCCGCCGTGCTGACCAGTTGCGAGGCCAGCGGCAGGCGCAACCGGCTGTCGAGCACGACACGCAGCGGCGAGCGCTCCTCCCAGCCCGGCAGGCGCACGGTGAGCAGCGGATCATCGGACAGCGCCGTGCCGACGCCCGCCATGATGGCGTCGTGATGCGCCCGCAGCAGATGCACCTCGCGCATGGCAGCATCCCCGCTGATCTGCAGCCGACCGCCGCCCGCGGGAGCACAGAAACCATCGGAGGTCTGCGCCAGTTTCAGCGTTACCATCGGGCGGCCCTGCCGGACGCGCAGGACATGGCCGCGATGATCACGGGATGCCTCGGCGGCACCGATGCCGAGCGTCACGCTGACGCCAGCACTGCGCAGCAGCGCATGGCCGATGCCGCTGATATGCGGGTTGGGATCATCCAGCGCCGACACCACGCGGCGAACGCCTGACAGCAGCGTGTGCTCCAGGCAGGGCGTGCCGCCGCGCACCGAGCGATGCGAGCAGGGCTCCAGCGTCACATAGAGCGTGGCACCCACCGCCTTCAGCCCGGCCTCGGCCAGCGCCACCGCTTCGGCATGGGGGCGTCCGCCGGGTTGCGTCGCACCGCGTCCGACGATCACGCCATCCTTGACGACGACCGCACCCACCGACGGATTGGGCCATGTCCGCCCAAGATTGGCGCGTCCGAGTGCCAGCGCTTCGCGCATGAACCGATGGTCAAGCTCCGGATCGTGGACAGGGTCCGCCGTCCAGCCCCTCATTCCAGGGTTTCCGTACCCGTGATTTCGATGCCGAAGCCCGACAGGCCAGGGAAGGAGCGGTTGCTGGCGGAGAGGTTGCGGATGGAATGCACGCCCAGATCCCGCAGGATCTGTGCACCTACCCCCACCTCGCGCCAGCGCTCGTTGCGCACCGTGTCCGATGAACTGGCATCCAGCGGCGCAGCAGGCACGCCCGCCGTGCCATCGCGCAGATAGACGATGACGCCGCTGCCCGCCGCCTTGAAGCGGGCCAGCGCCTTGGCGATGGCGGGCGGCGCCTGGAAAATGTCGTTCATGATGTTGGGCTTGTGGAACCGCGCCAGCACGTTCTCGCCCTTGCCGATGCTGCCATAGACGAAGGCGAGGTGATACACCGGATCGAACGGCGTCTTGAAGGCATAGCCCTGCATCGTCCCGATGGGGCTTTCCACGCTGAACTGGCTGACGCGCTCGACCAGCTTCTCGCGGGCCTGACGCCAGGTGATCATGTCGGCGATGGTGACATGCTTCAGGCCGTGCTTGGCGGCAAAATCCGCCACCTGCTGGCCCTTGGTCACGGTGCCATCGTCGTTGACCAGCTCGCAGATCACGCCGACGGGCGGCAGGCCCGCCATGCGGCAGAGATCGACGGCGGCCTCGGTGTGGCCGGAGCGCATGAGCACACCGCCATCCCGCGCAATCAGCGGGAAGATGTGGCCGGGGCGGGCAAAATCATTGGCGCCCGCATTGGGATTGGCGAGGCCCCGGCAGGTGGAGGTGCGCTCTTCCGCCGAAATGCCGGTGGTCATGCCCGGCTTGTAGTCGATGGAGACGGTGAAAGCAGTGGTGTGGTTCGAATCATTATGCGCCACCATCGGATCGAGCCGCAGGCGACGCGCATCCTCCTGGGTGATGGGCGCACAGACGATGCCGGAGGTGTGGCGCACAATGAACGCCATCTTCTCCGGCGTGCACAGCGTGGCGGCGACAATGAGATCGCCTTCCCCCTCGCGGTCGTCATCATCGGTGACGACGACGATCTCTCCGCGGGCGATGGCTTCGATGGCTTCTTGGACGCTTGTTGGCATGGCGGTGAGATAAGGCTTGCTGCGACGGCCTGCAAGGAAAAGCAGCAGGTTTCATTCTTGGTTTGCGGCTTTCTGGAACTCGCGGATGTGTCTGGCGGTGATCATCCCTCCCCCTTGCGGGGAGGGTGGTGAGCGAAGC
>JANNFV010000206.1:0-1519 GCA_031380285.1 Hyphomicrobiales bacterium
GCGAGCGAAGACTTGCCTGAGCCGGACAGTCCGGTGAACACCACCAGCTTGTCGCGCGGGATGGTCAGATCAACATTCTTGAGGTTGTGCTCGCGCGCGCCACGCACGGATATTACGCGCTGATCGTGATGGGGTTTCGTGCCCATTTCCTCGAACAGCGTGTCGATGTCAGTCGTGGATTTGCCGCGGGCCATGCGTTCCGGTTCTCATTCGTGCTGAGGCGTATTTAGGGGTGTTGATGCCCGATGCCTATGCCTCAGGAGACATACGCACACTTTGCCGCACTGGTTGATGAGAACAGAAATAGAACAACGCAAATCGAGTCGCAAGCGTCACCGGACTGTGTCCAGTGACACTGTGCGTTTCAGCCGAAGCGCTTGGCGATCTCCGCCTTGGCCTTGTCGATCTGGCCGGCACCCAGCGTGTTCTGCTGGTCCGCCGCGATCACTTCCACATCGGTGAGGCCGATGAAGCCGAGCACGTGCTTCAGGTAAGCCGTTGCGAGGTCATAGGGCGAACCCACCGGAACGCCGCCCGACGTGACCACGAGGATGACCTTCTTGCCCTTGGGGACGAGCGCATCATAGCCGCCGCCCACCTTGTAGGCGAAGGTGCGCTTGGCGCGGATGATCTGGTCGACCCAGGCTTTCAGCGAGGCTGGAACCGAGAAATTGTAGATCGGCACGCCGATCACGATGACATCGGCAGCAAGCACCTCGTCGACATACTTGTTGGACGCCGCGAGCGCCTTCTTCTGAGACGCGGTCTTGGACTCATCGGGCGTGAAATTGGCGGTGATCCAGGCGTCATCGACGAAAGCAGGCGCCTTCTTGGCGAGGTCATGGTGCTTCACCTTCACGCCGTCGTGCTTTTTCTTCAACCGGGCCAGGATGTCCTTGACCAGCTTGGTGGATACGGAATCGGCGCGACCGGAAGAGGTGATCGCCAGAATGGACTTCGCCATGTGTTGCTCCTGCAAGAATTGCGTTGTGGGATATCGGCGCAGCACACAACTTCCGCAAGGGGAACATTGCTTGCGTTACCGCAAAGATGGCTTTTCGAATGGACCGGCGTTTCGATCACGCCTGCCGGGAATACGTCACGACCAGCACGCCCGCGATGACAAGACCGATGCCTGCCAGTTTCATCGGGGACAGGCTGTGCTGTGGAAAGCCCAGCGCCCCGGTGTGATCCAGCAGGGCCGCGACGATCAACTGCCCCGCGATGGCGAGCGACACGGCGAGCGCTGCGCCGATGCGCGGGCCGGAAACGATGGTCGTGAACACGTAGAAGGCCCCGAAGCAGCCGCCGAACCACATCCAGGCGGCGGGCGTGGATAGCTTCTCGGCACTTGGCCAGGGCACACGCATCACGACGCAGGCGACAAGAGCAGCAAGTGTGCCCACGCCAAAGGACACGAATGTCGCCTGCATGGGGTGGCCGAGACCCTGCTTCAGCAAACCGTTGACCCCCATCTGGAGCGGGAGGACGGCACCGCCGAGGAAGGCGAGGAGGATGA
>JANNFV010000213.1:0-24826 GCA_031380285.1 Hyphomicrobiales bacterium
TTGTTTTTTTTTTTTGGGGTTAAACGTGGGGTGTTTTTTTACGGGGGTGTAAACCAATTCTCCCACCTCCAACTCGTGTGGGGCGCGCCATGCGAGCCTCGAAGGACGCACAACAGCGATGCAGTGCTTCTGGACCATCACGAAGGACCAAACCCAATGCCCATGGCAGCCATCGATATCGAGCGCATGATCAAGGACGGAATCCCCGATGCCACGGTCGAGATCAAGGATCTCGCGGGCGATGGCGATCACTACGCCGCAACGGTGATTTCAGCCGCGTTCAAAGGCATGCCGAAGGTGCGGCAGCATCAGATGGTCTATGCGGCGTTGAAGGGCAACATGGGCGGCGTGCTGCATGCGCTGGCCTTGACGACAGGCGTGCCGGAGTGATTCCTTCTCCCCGTTGTGACGGGGAGAAGGTGCCCAGAGGGCGGATGAGGGGCTTGGTGAGTGAACGCGGCGTGATATCACCCGACCCCTCACCCCAGCCCTCTCCCCGCAAGCGGGGAGAGGGGGCCTACGCCCTGGGATGTGCGGCCCGGTAGCTCGCCATCAGCCGGTTCATGTCCACCGCCGTGTAGATCTGCGTCGTCGACAGCGACGCATGGCCCAGCAGTTCCTGGATGGTGCGCAGATCACCGCCCCGCCCCAGCAAATGCGTGGCGAAGGAATGGCGCAGCGCGTGCGGCGTGGCGCTTTCTGGCAGGCCAAGGGCACCCCTGAGAGAGGCCATGGCGAGCTGGATGATCCTGGGGCTGAGTGGCCCGCCCTTCTGGCCTACGAACAGCGGGCCTTCCGGCGGCAGCGCATAGGGGCAAAGCGCGAGATAATCCGCGATCAGCTTCGACACCTGCGGCAGCACCGGCACGCCGCGTGTCTTGTTGCCCTTGCCGGTGACGGTGAGGCCGTCGCGGCCATCAGGCGCATCCCGGCGGCGCAGCGACAGCGCCTCGGCAATGCGCAGGCCCGAGCCATAGAGCAGCGCCAGCACGGCGGCATCGCGCGCCAGCACCCATTGCGGGCGGGCCTCGCCTGCCCGCAGGTCCGCATCGGTCAAGGCACGGGCCGCCTGCGGGGGCAGGGGTTTGGGCAGGCCCTTGGCAATGCGCGGGCTGCGCACGGCGGAAAAGGGCGAGGCGATGGCCTGTCCCTCGCGCTCGAGATAGCGGAACAGCGACCGAAGCGCCGCCAGCTGGCGCATCAGCGTGCGGCTTTCGATGCCGTCGCGCCGACGCTCCGCCATGAAGGCGCGGATATCGGCAGGTTTCAGGGTCTTGAGAGTGCCGAGCGCGGGCGCACCGCCCAGATAGCCCGCCAGAAAGGTGAAGAACTGGCGCGTGTCGCGGCCATAGGCTTCCAGCGTGCCCGCCGCCAGACGCCGCTCGCTGGCGAGATGGCCGAGCCAGTTGTTGGAGGCCATGACGATGTCGGGTGAAATCAGCATGGCCCAATGTCGCCGATTGGGCTTAAAGCTCCATGAAGCCCCAGCAACGGAATCATGTCCGAAACACCGCCTCCCGAGGATCTGACTGAAAGCGCTCCATCGGTGGTGGATGTGCTGCTGCCGCTCGCGCTCGACAAGGCCTACAGCTACCGAGCGCCGCAAGGATTGTCGCTGGCGCCAGGCGATCTCGTCACCGTGCCGCTGGGAACACGCGAGACCGTTGGCGTCGTCTGGGACCGCGATTCTGATGCGCCGTCAGGCAGTGGCGGCAACCTGAAGGCCGTGATCGCCCGTCATGACTGGCCGGTGATGTCCGGCAACCTCCGCCGCTTCGTCGACTGGATCGCCAGCTACACACTCGCGCCCAAGGGAATGGTGGCGCGCATGGCCATCCGTGATCCTGAAACGGCCAGCACCGGCAAGCTGCGCTACGGCGTGCGCCTCACCGGCAATTTCCCCACCAAGCTGACCAATGCCCGCAGCCGTGTGATCCTGGCCGCGCAGGGCGGCTTTGCCTTTCCCAAGAGCGACCTTGCCCGCCTCGCCGGCGTGTCGACCGGCGTCATCGATGCGCTGGTCGATGCCGAGGTGATGGAGGCGGTGGCCCTGCCGCCCGAAAGCGTGGCACCACGGCCGGAACCGGATCATGCGCAACCAGCGTTAAGCGCCAGCCAGTCGGATGCTGCTGCGGCGCTGGTTTCCGCCGTGACCGGGGCCACCTTCACGGTCAGTCTGCTGGAAGGCATCACGGGGTCGGGCAAGACGGAGGTCTATTTCGAGGCCGTGGCGGAAGCGGTGCGGCGCGACAGGCAGGTGCTGATCCTGATGCCGGAGATCGCGCTGACAGCGCAGTTTCTGGCCCGCTTCGAGCAGCGCTTCGGCGTCAAGCCGGCGGAATGGCACTCCGGCGTGAGTGGCACGAAGAAAGACAGGCTGTGGTGCGCCATCGCGGCGGGCGAGGCCAAGGTGGTGGTGGGCGCGCGTTCTGCGCTGTTCCTGCCCTTCGCCAGACTGGGGCTCATCATCATCGATGAGGAGCATGAGCAGGCCTACAAGCAGGAAGACGGCGTGCATTATCATGCGCGGGATATGGCCGTGGTGCGCGGGCGCATCGAGGGCTGTGCGGTCGTGCTCGCCTCAGCCACGCCATCCGTGGAAAGCCGGGTGAATGCGGGAAGCGGGCGTTATGCCCATGTTCGCCTGGAAGAGCGCTTCGGTGGACGGGTGCTGCCGGACCTTGCCGCCATCGACCTGAAGGCGCATCCAATGCGGCCCGGAAGCTGGATTTCCGCGCCGTTGAAGGCGGCGGTCACGCAGACGCTTGCGGCGGGCCATCAGGCCCTGCTTTTTCTCAACCGCAGGGGCTATGCGCCCCTCACGCTGTGTCGCCATTGCGGCCACCGCTGGCAGTGCAAGGAGTGCAGTGCCTGGCTGGTGGAACACCGCTTCCGCCGTGCTCTCGTGTGCCATCATTGCGGGCATACCGAACGGACGCCGCAGAGATGCGAGACCTGCGGCACGGAAAACAGCCTGACCGTCTGCGGCCCTGGCGTGGAACGGCTGGCGGAAGAGGCGGCGGTCACCTTTCCAGGTGTGCGCAGCATCGTGCTCTCCTCGGACTTTCCAGGCGGGACCGAGCGGCTGAAACGGGAGCTGGATGCGGTTGCGGCGGGCGAATTCCAGTTGATCATCGGCACGCAGTTGGTCGCCAAGGGTCACAACTTTCCCGGCCTTGCGCTGGTCGGCGTGGTCGATGCCGATGTCGGCCTGAGCAGTGGTGATCCCCGTGCCGCCGAGCGGACGTTCCAATTGTTGCAGCAGGTGACGGGCCGGGCCGGGCGAGGCGACACAGCCGGGCGCGGGTTGATCCAGACCCATGATCCGGACCACCCCGTGATGAAGGCCATCCTCTCGGGCGATACCGAGCGCTTCTATGCGGAGGAGATCGCCATGCGGCGCGCGGCCCGATTGCCGCCCTTTGGCCGCCTGGCCGGCATTGTCATTTCCGGGCCTGACCGGAACGCGGCGGAAAGCCATGCTCGCCTGCTGGCGCAAGCTGGTTTGCATCTGCTGGAGCAAGAGCAGGAACCGCGCTGGGACGGGCTGTCCCTGCTGGGTCCGGCGGAAGCGCCAATTGCGCTTATTCGCGGCAAGTATCGCTTCCGGCTGCTGGTGCGTGGCCCGCGCGAGAGCGACCTGCAGGGGTTCCTGCGCTCGATGCTGGTCCATGGCCCGAAAGAGCGCGGCGGCATCCGGGTCGGGATCGATGTCGATCCCATGAGCTTTATCTGAGGCTTTTCAGGCGGCCTTGTTCAGGCAGCCTTGGCCATGGCCAGCCGATACTGTGACCGCAGCGTGTCGATAGGCTCGGGCTTGCCCGCGACCTCGTGGTGCCAGAATGTCCAGCCGTTGCAGGCGGGAAGCCCCTGCACCAGCGCCCCGATCTTGTGGATCGAGCCGACGATGCCATTGGCGATGATCGTGCCATCCGGACGGACCACGGCCTGGTGGCGACGCTTGGCGTCTGTCAGGACGGCACCGGGAACCAGCAAGGCGCCCTCGATGATGGCGGAGAAGGCCACGCGCGGCTCCTCGCGCCTGGCAGCGGGTGCCAGCAGCAGTTCGGGCGGTGTCGGCTGTGCTGCCGCGATCCGCTTTTCGGCGTGGGCGACATAGCCGAGATCGCGCTCCAGGCCGATGAAACGGCGGCCGAGCTTGCGGGCGACAGCGCCCGTCGTGCCCGTGCCGAAGAAGGGGTCCAATACCACGTCGCCGGGGTTGGAGGCCGCCATCAGAATGCGTGCCAGCAGCGCCTCGGGCTTTTGCGTGGGATGGGCTTTCGCCCCGTCGTCGCCCTTCAGGCGCTCGCTGCCGGTGCACAGCGGCAGGAACCAGTCCGAGCGGACCTGGCAATCCTCGTTGCCGGCCTTCAGTGCGTCGTAGTTGAAGGTGTAGCCCTTCGCCTTGGCATCGCGGCTGGCCCAGATCATCGTCTCGTGGGCATTGGTGAAGCGGCGGCCCCGGAAGTTCGGCATAGGATTGGCCTTGCGCCAGATAATGTCATTGAGCATCCAGAAGCCCAGATCCTGCAACGCGGTGCCGACGCGGAAGATGTTGTGGTAGCTGCCGATGACGAACAACGTGCCGTTCGGCTTGAGGACGCGGCGGCATTCCGCCAGCCAGGCCCTGGTGAAAGTGTCATAGTCTGCGAAGGACGCGAATTTGTCCCAGTCATCATCGACGGCATCGACGATGCTGGCATCGGGGCGCGTGAGCAGCCCTTCGAGCTGGAGATTGTAGGGCGGGTCCGCAAAAATGAGATCGATGGAGCCAGTCGGCAACCGCCTGAGGTTCTCGATGCAATCGCCCACCAGGATTCGATCCAGCACATCGGCCAGAACCAGGGGAGACGAGGGAGACGAAGCCGACGACGAAGGCCCGGTACGCAATACCTGAATCCGGGACTTCGGGTCGATGGCTCCAGCAGGCGCTAAACGCATTGACGCACACCAGTTACGCAACAGACATCTGCGTTATGGACTGGTTAGGGTGAAGGTGAGGTTTAACGCCTGAAATTCAGGCTGTGCCGTTTTTGAACGGGGCGAAGGAACGGCGGTGATGACCAAGGCCGCCATGATCGGCGATGGCTGCGCGGTGCTTGACCGTTCCGTAGCCTTTGTGGATCTCGAAGCCATAGGCCGGGCATTCCCAGCCAAGTCGCACCATCAGTCGGTCCCGCATCACCTTGGCCACGATGGATGCCGCGCTGATCGCAGGTTCCAGCGCATCCCCGCCGATGATGGCGCGGCCCGGGCAGGGCAAGCCTGGCGGAACATCCCTGCCATCGACGATCACGCGGTCTGGCGGGACCGCAAGGCCAGCGACGGCGCGGCGCATGGCTTCCAGCGTTGCGCCCCTGATGTTGAGGCGGTCGATATCTACCGGCGGCAGCAGCGCGAAGGAGACGGCGACGGCTTTCTCTAGGATTTCGGCGAAGGCGATTTCCCGCTGTGCTTCGGAGAGCGCCTTGGAATCACCCAGGCCTGCGGGCAATCGCCATGGATAGAGAATGACGGCGGCGGCGGCGACCGGCCCTGCCAAAGGTCCGCGCCCAGCCTCGTCAACACCGGCGATCCGCTCCTGCTCACTCATCGCTCTCCAAGCCTCCCTGCCAAGTCGACCTCATTGCTACAGAGATATCTGCCACAGACTTGCCGCAGATACAGGCAAATCTGATAGGGATGTGACGCAGTGCTTCGCCGCATCATGGCAAGAGCGATTGCTGGTGAGGAGGTGATGCATGTCCGCAAGTGCAGGTGAATCCGCTCCGGATGGAATGACCGAGCGCGTATCGCGCATCCGCCTGCCGCGCGTTGATGCCCCACCAATGCCTGTCTCCGATCCTGCGCCAGCCGAAGACGGGCGCAATCCGCTCTTCGAACTGCTGGTGAAGGACGAGAGCGACGTCGCTGGCCTGCTCGCCTATTCCCTCTACAAGCAGACCAAGCGCGATTGGCTGATCGCCTATCAGGCGACCCATGGGCGCGATCCGGTTGCAGCGGAGACGGCGGCGTTTATCCTGGCCGAACGGTTGCCGAGGCGAATCGCAACCTATCGGCGACTGGCGGAGGACATGCTGCGGCGTGGTGACGGGCAGCGGCCCGGATTGCCAGGAGGCCTGCTGCAGGCTGCCGCGAACGATGCCAATCACCCCGGCGGCCTGATTTCGGCTGTTCCGCAGAAGCCGCCTGTCACCCTGCAGCAAGCGGCGAAATCGCCCGTGACATGGCGCACCATCGCCATCATGCTGGTGATGCTCGTCGCCATGGCGATGGTGTTTCGCCTGGCGGGTGCGTGGTTGTTCGGAACGCCGGGGCGGTAGGCCCGATGCTTCGGCCAAGGCGGCTGGCGCAGTCATGCCGCGTCACAGAAGACAGAGCTGGTCGCCGGAGCGCGTTGGCTTGACGAAGAGGTCGGTCTTCAGCTTCAGCCGCTTGCGGTTGAAGCCCAGCCGCTCTGCTGCAATCTCAAATCTCCGTCCGATCATCCATGCGAATGGCCCCGTTCCGGTCTGACGCAGGCCAAAGCGCGAATCATAGTCTTTGCCGCCCCTTGTGGATTGCACCAGCGACATGACATGGCGCAGCTTGCCCGGCGCATGGTCCATCAGCCATTCCCGGAAGATGTCGCGCACTTCGAGCGGCAGGCGCAAAACGACGTAGCCCGCTTCCGTTGCTCCGGCCTTGCGGGCAGCGTCAAGGATCGCCTCGATCTCGCTGTCGTTGATGCCCGGAATCACCGGAGCCACCAGCACCGTTACCGGGATGCCTGCCTCGCTGAGCAATCGCACAGTTTCCAGTCGCTTGTCCGGCGTTGCGGCCCGCGGCTCCAGCTCGCGGCAGAGCTTGCGGTCGAGCGTGGTGATCGAGATCGCGACCTTGGCCAGGCCCATTGCGGCCATCGGTGCCAGCAGGTCGATGTCGCGCGCAACAAGCGCGGATTTGGTCACGATTCCGACGGGATGGTTGCGCTTCGACAGCACCTCCAGCACGCCGCGCATGATCCGGTGGGTCTTCTCGATGGGCTGGTAGGGGTCCGTGTTGGTGCCGATCGCCAGGGTGCGCGGTTCATAGCCGGGCGCGGAGAGTTCCTGCTCCAGCAGGGCCGCCGCATTGACCTTGGCGAACAGCTTGCTCTCGAAATCGAGGCCCGGCGACAGGCCCATATAGGCGTGGGTGGGGCGCGCGAAACAATAGGCGCAGCCATGTTCACAGCCCCTGTAAGGGTTCACGGAGCGGTCGAAGGACAAATCGGGCGAATCGTTGCGGGTGATGATCGTCCGCGCCTTCTCGGTCGTCACTTCGGTCTTGAAAGGTGTCGAAAGCTCCATGCTGCCCCAGCCGTCGTCCTCCACCTGATGCGTCAGGCGTTCGTAGCGGCCACCCGCATTCGTCACGGCACCCCGGCCTCGCCGCAGATCGGGATCGATGGCGCTGCCGATGAAATCCCGGCGAAAGGCCGCCAGCGATTGCGTGATGCCGAGTGACATTGGCGTGCCCTCCAATGAGAACAAATAACGAATAAAAGAACATATATAGAACAAATATGACGAGTCAATACGGGCTCTCGGATTGAGGCCGTTTCAGCGGTTTTTCGGCAAAAACGTCTGGTAGGTCAGGCCCAGTCGATGCTCAGGGCCTGGGCACCCTTCCAGAGGCAGGCCTTGCCGAGGGCGGCGAGGTTCTCGTTGCCCTCGATGATGGTCAGGAAATGGTTGCCCGCGAGCTGGCCCATCTTGCAGGCGACGCGCACGCCGCCCTAGGCCATGATCAGCTCCGTCTCGCTGAGGCCGGTGGGATAGAGCAGCATGTGCCCAGGCGCTGGAAAGCTGGTGTGGTTCTCGTATCCCACACCGAAGTCGCGCTCACCCAGCGGCACCCACACGCCCTCGCCGCTCCAGCGGACATGCACGAAGCTGCTCTTGAAGGGCAGCGCCTTGATGAAGGCCTTGCAGGTCTTGGGCGCGGCATCCAGCTCCAGCCGTGCCAGGAAGGTGAAGTCGCCTGCCTTCACGCGCACCAGGTCACGCCTGGCTGCGGTTTTGACTGGCGCCTTCTTCGAAGGTTCCCTTTTGGCTGGCGCCTTTTTGGCTGCGGCAGTCGTTCTGGTCTTTGTTGCTGCGGTTTTGGCCATCGCTCGTCGCTCCCTGATCACCGTTCCGGTACGGCGATCAGGGTTTTGGGTCAACGGGGTGGCGGAGAATTACTCCGCAGCATCGAGCGAGATGACGCCCCTGCGGATCTGGTCTTCCTCGATCGATTCGAACAGGGCGCGGAAATTGCCCTCGCCAAAGCCATCATCGCCCTTGCGCTGGATGAACTCGAAGAAGATCGGTCCCAGCAACGTGCCGGAGAAGATCTGCAGCAGCACCTTGGACATGCGGCCTTCCTTCGAGCCCAGCGCCACGGCACCTTCGCCATCGATCAGCAAACCGTTGGCCTGCATGCGGGCGATGTCCTCGCCATGGCCTGGCAACCGGGCCTCGACCTTGGCGTAATAGGTCGCAGGAGGCGAGGGCATGAAGGGCAACCCGTTGGCGCGCAGGGTCTCGACCGTCTGGTAGAGATCGCGCGAACCGCAGGCGATGTGCTGGATGCCCTCGCCCTTGTACTGCCGCAGGTATTCCTCGATCTGCGACTTGTCATCCAGGCTTTCGTTGATCGGAATGCGGATCTTGCCGCAGGGCGAGGTCAGGGCGCGGGAGATGAGCCCCGTCAGCTTGCCCTCGATGTTGAAGAAGCGGATCTCCCGGAAGTTGAAGAGCTTCTCGTAGAAGGATGCCCAGTGGTCCATGCGCCCGCGATGGACGTTGTGGGTGAGATGGTCGAGATAATGCAGTCCGGCAGGCTCGGGCTGTGGATCGCGCTCTTCGATCCAGACAAAATCGACATCCCAGATCGAGCCCTTGTTGACGGGATGGTTGGCATAGCGATCGACGAAATAGAGCAGCGAGCCGCCAATGCCCCGTATCGCGGGGATCGACAGTTCCATGGGGCCGACCTTGCCGAAAAACGGTTCCGCACCCAGCGCGATGGCACGCTCATAGGCCGCTTTCGCATCCACCACGCGAAAGGCCATGGCGCAGGCGCAGGGGCCGTGCTCCCGGGCGAAGCCCTGGGCAAAGCTGTCAGGCTCTGCGTTGACGACATAGTTCACATCACCCTGCCGGTAGAGCGTGACCTTCTTGGATCGGTGCTTCGCGACAGGCGTGAAGCCCATGAGGCGGAAGGCGCGGTCGAGTTCGATGGGATCGGGATGGGCGAATTCGACGAACTCGAAGCCGTCCGTTCCCATGGGATTGGCTGATGTGATGGCAGCAGGCGCGGCATCGAACGGGAATGGTCCCATAGTGGTGGTTCCTTTGAGGCAAGGGATGAACTTGCACCGATCCTGCACCGGATCGCGCGCAGCGTGTTTGCAATTGCGGGGCAATCGGGGAACAGAAACACAAATGATATGCATCAAAAACCATAATCTGCTATCTTCATGCGCATGGATCAGTTTGACCGCAAGATACTCAAGGCAATCCAGCTGAATGGTGCACAGACCAACCAGGAGCTTTCGGACCATGTCGGCCTGTCGCCGTCCCAGATTTCCCGCCGTCGCCAGCAGCTTGAAACGGACGGCGTGATCGAGGGCTATTCTGCCCGGCTGTCTGCGGAAAAACTGGGATTTGGCGTCAGGGTCTTTGTCCATGTCGCGCTCGCCGCGCATTCGCCGGAAAACTCCCGGCGGTTTGCCGAACTGGTGCAGCGCACGCCTGAAATCCTTGAGGCGCATGCACTGACGGGGGATTCCGATTATCTCCTGAAGATCGTGGTGCGCAGCCTCAAGGACCTTTCCCTGCTGATCAATGACACGCTGCTGCCGCATGACAGTGTCGACCGTGTGCGCTCCGAGATCGTGCTGGAAACGCTGAAGGAAAGTGCCGCGCTGCCGGTTTGAAGCACAGCGGGCACGCTGCCTGACAAAACAATCGTTCAGCTTGCGTAAATGCCATGCCGTTGACACATAGGCGTGCCAACGGGGCGCAGCCTCAACACGGAGCGGCAGAATGTTCGACGCAAAATCCCTTCTCAACATGGTGCTTGGCGCAGGTCAGCAGGCGGGTCAGCAGGCGGGTCAGCAAGGTGGCCTTGGGGGCATGATCGGCAATGTGCTGGGTGGCCTGCAGGGCCAGGCGCAGCAGGCGGGACAGGCGGCGCAGGGCGCGGCGGGCGGTGTCGGAGGGCTTGGCGGCATGCTCGGCAATGTGCTGGGTGGCTTGCAAGGCAAGGCCCAGGATGCGGCCCAAGGCGCACAGAACATGGCGGGGGGCCTGCAAGGCAACCTCAATGACGCGGTTGCGCAGGCGCAGGAAGCGATCCGCACTGGCAATTATGCGGGCCTTGCCGAACAGGCCAAGGGCTTTCTCCAGGGCAATGCCGGGGGCATCGCGCTGGGTGGTCTGGCCGGTCTGGCGCTCGGTACGGGTGCTGGACGCTCCATTCTCGGCACTGCCGCCAAGCTTGGTGGCGTAGCGCTCGTTGGTGGCCTCGCCTACAAGGCCTATCAGAATTACCAGGAAGGCAAGCCGCTGGCGTCCTTCGGCGAACCTGTGCTGGCTGCGCCTTCCGGCTCCGGTTACGCCGAGGGCGACGGTGACGACAATGAGCGTGCGCTTCTGATGGTGCGCTCGATGATCGCAGCCGCCGCAGCCGATGGCGAGATCGACGATACCGAGCGTGCGCGCATCCTGGGCAATCTCAAGCAGGCGGGCCTCGATGACGAGGCATCCAGCTACCTCGAGCAGGAATTCGCCAATCCGCTGGATGCCGCTGGGCTGGCCCAGATGTCATCCAGCCCCGAGATGGCCGCGCAGATCTACACGGCAGCGCGTCTGGCGGTTGATCCGGACACCGACGAGGAAGCCACATTCCTGGCGGATCTGGCATCCAGCCTGGAACTCGAGGGCGAATTGGTGGCTCATATCGAGGCGTCATCAGCGTCCGTGATGGAAAGCCAGCCGGTGTAAGCGGAACGTCCCTTCTCCCCGCGGGAGAAGGTGTCCCGCCCTTGAGGGGCGGATGAGGGCGAGCCACAACGGTTCGGTGTTTTGCCCTCATCGGTCAGGCTCCGCCTGCCAGCTTCTCCCAAGGGAGAAGCACTTGGCGCTTGCTCGATCCCCCGCGACTCATGGCATAGAGTGCGGCGTGAACTGTAGTCCCGCATGATGAATTCAACCCGCAAGCGCCCGCTCTTCGACTGGGCCTTCATCCTGGTCGTCGGGTTGTCCGTTGCGGCGGGCATCCATGTCTATGTGCGGGACGGCTGGGACGTGTTTCGGGCCATTTTCTTCGAGGATCTGGCGCTCTTTGCCACCATCCTGCCCAAGGTCGCGGCGGGTTGCCTGATCGGGGCGCTGGTGCGCCTGCTGGTGCCGCGTGAACTGATCGTGCGCTGGGTGGGCGAAGGATCGGGCCTCAAGGGCCTGCTGATCGCCTCCGCCGTGGGCGCGGTGTTCCCCGGCGGTCCCTTCACCATCTTTCCGCTGGCGGGGGCCTTCCTGCTGATCGGGGCTGACAGGGGCGCGGCCGTGGCCTTCGTCACGGGTTGGCTGTTGCTTGGCGTCAACCGCGCCATCATCTGGGAAATGCCGTTCTTCGGACCGGATATCGTGGCGATGCGGATGGGTGTAACCCTGGCCGTGCCGGTGCTGGCGGGCCTGCTGGCGCGCTTCGTGGACCGGCTGTTCCCCGAGGCGAAGGAGGGCGCATGATCATCGCCGTTTTTTCCGCCTTGCTTGCGGGCATTGCGCTCTGGCTGCTGGTCATCGCGCAGCGCAGGCAGGATGGCACGGCAAGGGCGGGCCTCACAGAAGCTACGCGCGATTTCCTGCATCTGCTGCCGCGCCTCGCCGTCGGTGTCATCGGTGCAGGCTATATTGCCCGGGCGATGCCGCAGGAGCTCGTGACACAGTGGCTCGGACCTTCCACTGGTGCGGGCGGCGTGGCTGTCGCGGCACTGGCCGGAGCGCTGACGCCGGGTGGTCCGGTTGTCGGCTTCGCGCTGGGGGCCGCTGCACTCAAGGCAGGGGCCGGACTGCCGCAGGTCATGGCCTTCGTCACGGGCTGGTCGCTCTACACGATGAACCGCGTGCTGGTCTGGGAAATCCCCACCATGCCGATGCGCTTCGTGATCATCCGCACGGTGGTGTCGCTGCCATTCCCGTTCCTCGTGGCGGGATTGGTGGCTTGGTTGGCGTAGTCTTGGTTGGCATGATCTTGGTCGGCATGATCAAGCCACATCACGCGGCCTGCCCCACGCCGACAGGACAGCTCACGCCCGTGCCGCCAAGGCCACAATAGCCGCCGGGGTTCTTGGCGAGATATTGCTGGTGATAATCCTCGGCAAAATAGAAGGGCTGAGAGGCGAGGATTTCGGTGGTGATTTGGCCCAGGCCCGCCTTGTCCAGCATGGCCTGATACGCCGCTTTTGATGCCGTTGCCGCAGCCAGCTGGTCCGCATCGGGTGCGTAGATGCCGGAGCGATACTGCGTGCCGATGTCGTTGCCCTGCCGCATGCCCTGCGTGGGGTCATGGCTTTCCCAAAAGGTCTTGAGCAGCATGTCGAGGCTGATCTTGGCCGGATCATAGACCACGAGGACCACCTCATTGTGGCCGGTGCGTCCCGAACAGGCCTCCTCGTAGGTTGGGTTGGGCGTGAAACCGGCTGCATAGCCCACGGCGGTCACGACAATGCCCTCGCCCAATTGCCAGAACTTGCGCTCGGCACCCCAGAAACAGCCAAGGCCGAAGATGATCTGCCGCGATCCGGCGGGATAAGGCCCCTTGAGGGGTGCGCCGTTGACGAAATGGCGCTCTGCCGTGTGGATGGCGGTGGTGCGGCCCAGCAATGCGTCTTCGGCACGGGGCATTTCGGCTTTCTTTCTGAGGAAGAACATGGGGGGCGCTCCTGTGTTGAACCTGCAAGATAGTGCGTCCCCCGCAACATCGGAAGCGGGGCGACTTCACTGTTGCGTGTCGAAAAGTTCATCTGTGACGCTTTCGTGGGCTTTGCAGTTGCGAAGGGGCGTGCCAAACTCTGGTCTGGATGTGCCGATACGAGGGATCGCGGCATGGCTTATGTCAGGGAGACACCACATGAAAACCGGAATTCTGGCGACCGTCCTGGTCGCGATGCTTGGCGGAACCGCTATCGCGCAGGAACTGAAGCCCGCCATCGTTTTTGATCGCGGCGGCAAGTTCGACAAGTCGTTCAACGAGGCCGCGTATAACGGCATCGAGAAGTTCAAGAAGGAAACCGGCATCGATTACCGCGATTTTGAGATCACCAACGATGCGCAGCGCGAGCAGGCGATCCAGCGCTTCGCCCGTGACGGCCACAATCCCGTGCTCGTCGTCGGCTTCTCCTTCGGCACGACACTTGAAAAGGTCGCCAAGGAGTTCCCCAACACCCGCTTCACCATCATCGACAGCAAGATCGATGCGCCGAACGTGCGCTCCTCGCTCTTCACCGAACATGAGGGCAGCTACCTTGTCGGCATGATGGCGGCTCTTGCCTCCAAGACCAACAAGGTCGGCTTCATCGGGGGCATGGATATTCCCCTCATCCGCAAGTTTGCCTGCGGCTACGTGCAGGGCGTGAAGGCCGCCAAGCCGGGCGCCGAGATCATCCAGAACATGACCGGCACCACGGGTGCGGCCTTCAACGATCCCGCCAAGGGCGCAGAGCTTGCCAAGTCGCAGCTCGATCGCGGCGCCGATGTGATCTACCACGCGGCCGGCGGCACGGGTGTGGGCGTGCTGCGCACGGTGGCGGATGCGGGCAAGCTCGGCATTGGCGTCGATTCCAACCAGAACGGCATGCATCCCGGCCGGGTGCTGACCTCCATGCTCAAGCGCGTGGATGTGGCGGTCTATTCCAACTTCATGGATGCCAAGAACGGCAAATGGACACCCGGCGTCACGGTGTATGGCCTGGCCCAGGACGGCGTGGGTTACGCCATGGACGACAACAACAAGGCGCTGGTGACAGCGGAGATGCAGGCGGCGGTGGACAAGGCCGCCAACGATATCAAGTCAGGTGCCGTGAAGGTGCATGACTACATGAGCAACTCAGCCTGCCCGGTGCAGTGAGCGGATATGTTCAGCAGACCTCATCCTGAGCTTGTCGAAGGATTGAGGTCTGCGGTTCCGGTGTTCTCTGGAGCATCCTTCGACAGGCTCAGGATGAGGTCTGCCGGAGGATTGATTGTATGATTCAATGACTCCCGCCATCGAGCTCATCGGCATAGGCAAGCGCTTCGGCACGGTGCGCGCCAACCATGACGTGAACCTGCGGATCGATCCGGCCTCGGTGCATGGCATCGTGGGCGAGAATGGCGCAGGCAAATCCACGCTGATGTCCATCGTCTATGGCTTCTACGAGGCCGATACGGGCGAAATCCGCATCAAGGGCAAGCCCGTGCCCATCCGCTCATCGCAGGACGCGATCAGCCACGGCATCGGCATGGTGCACCAGCATTTCATGCTCGTGGAAACCATGACCGTGCTGGAAAACGTCATCCTCGGCGCGGAGGGCGGCGCTCTCCTCGCCAAGGGAGAGGACAAAGCGCGTGCAGCGCTGAAGGATCTGGGTGAGCGCTATGGGCTGACGGTCGATCCCGATGCCATCGTCGGCGAGTTGACGGTCGGTTTGCAGCAACGGGTCGAGATTATCAAGGCGCTCTACCGGGGCGCGGACATCCTCATCCTCGATGAGCCGACGGCGGTGCTGACGCCCGCCGAAGCCGATCAACTCTTCGCCCTGACCAAGGCCCTCAAGGCGCAGGCCAAGACCGTGATCCTGATCACGCACAAATTGCGCGAGATCATGCACGCCACCGACAAGGTTTCGGTGATGCGGCGCGGCGAGATGATCACCACGCTGGACACGGCGAAGACGTCGCCTGCCGAGATCGCCGAGGCGATGGTGGGGCGGCGCGTGCTGCTGACGGTCGAGAAAGGCCCGGCCAACCCGGGCCGCGTGCTGCTCGATGTCAAGGATCTGACCGTCCGCGACGGCATGGGCGTCACGCGGCTTGACCGCGCCTCGTTCCAGATCAGGGCAGGAGAGGTGGTTGGAATCGCGGGTGTTTCCGGCAACGGCCAGAGCGAGCTGCTGGAGGCGCTGGCCGGGATGCGGCATGCGACGGGGTCGATCAGCGTGGATGGTGTTGCGGTTGATGTCACCCATCCCGATCCGCGCGTGCAGCGTTCGCTGCGGTTGTTCCACGTGCCGGAGGACCGCCATCGCTGCGGCCTCGTGCTGCCGTTCGACGCGGCGGAAAGCGGTATCTTGGGCCATCACGGGGAGGGCCGTTTCATGCGTGGTTTCCTCATGGATCACGGTGCGGTGGCGCAGGACCAGAGGGCGAAGATGGAGGCCTATGACGTCAGGCCGCCCTTGCCCGATCTGCGCAGTTCCAAGTTCTCGGGTGGCAACCAGCAGAAAATCGTGCTGGCGCGCGAGATGGAGCGCGATCCCGTGGTGCTGCTCATCGGCCAGCCCACGCGAGGCGTCGATATCGGTGCCATCGAGTTCATTCACAAGCGTATCATCGCCATGCGCGACGCGGGCAAGGCGATCCTGCTGGTGTCCGTCGAACTTGACGAGATCATGAGCCTGTCGGACCGTATCATCACGATTTGCGGCGGCAGGATCACGGGCGAGCGGGTGGCGTCGCAGACCAATGAGCGGGAACTGGGGCTGCTGATGGCCGGCGTGACCGTGGAGGCGGCGTGATGGGGATGCCTACACAACCAGTGCTAGATATCATGCACCGAACAATGGAAAATCTCGCATTTATTGAGAAGCATTCAAAAATCAAAGGCCCGTACGAAGTCACGCAACTTGTCAATTCCTTCCTTGGCGCATTGGCTCACCCTTGGGAGACAATGCGCGACAATTTAAACAATTTGTCACTTCATGACGCGCAGCAAAATGGGTGGCCAAAAATTGACAAAGAACGTGGTAGCAACTCACCTCCGCAAACCCTGCCAGAACTTATTCGCTTAATCCGAAACAGCGTCGCTCATGGCAATATTGAGTATTTATCAGACGGAAAGGGACAGATCGCCGCGCTTCGGATTTGGAACAATGATCCAAGAAGGCCAAATCTCGGTGTAACATGGGGTGCCGTCCTAACTGTTGCGACAATGCGCCGGTTTCTCGAATGTTTCGTTCTACTTATTGAAGAACGCGACCGTGATGTTGGATGGTACACGCCGAGGGTTGCATGAGCACCCCTGTCGAACTCCCGCGCTGGGCGGATGTTGTGCTTGTGCCGCTGCTCACCGTGGCCACGGCTTTTGCCGTTTCGGGCCTAGTGGTGCTGGCCATCGGTGAAAATCCGATCGAAGTGATCTGGCTGCTGTTCAAGGGTGCGCTGGGATCGAAGGCGGGCTGGGGCTACACGCTCTATTACACCACCAGCTTCATCTTCACGGGCCTGGCCGTCGCCATCGCCTTCCAGGCGGGTTTGTTCAACATCGGCGGGGAGGGGCAGGCGACGCTTGGCGGGCTTGGCGTGGTGCTGTTGTGCTTCAACCTCGAGTTCCTGCCCTCCGTGCTGCTGGTGCCGATGGGCGTGCTGGGTGCAGCATTGGCAGGCGCGGCCTGGGCTTTCCTGCCGGGCTATCTTCAGGCGAAGCGCGGCAGCCACGTGGTGATCACCACCATCATGTTCAATTTCATCGCGGCGACCCTGATGGTCTATCTGCTGGTCAATGTCATGGGCCGCCCGGGCTCGATGGCACCCGAGACCCGCAACATCGCGGCCCATGCCGTGGCGGCTCCCATGCACACCTTCCTGGGTGCGCTGGGCATCAGCTTTCCGCGCACGCCGCTGAACATCTCCTTCCTGCTGGCGCTGCTGAGTGCCGCTGCGGTCTGGCTGCTGGTCTGGCACACGCGGCTCGGCTACGAGATCCGGGTGGTGGGGTCATCGCCGAGCGCAGCTGTCTATGCCGGGATTTCACCTGCGCGGATCACCATCATCACCATGGCGATTTCCGGCGGCCTCGCCGGGATGCTGGCGGTCAACGAGATCATGGGTGTGCAGCATCGCCTGCTGCTGGAGTTCTCGGCTGGTGCGGGCTTCGTCGGCATCGCGGTGGCGCTGATGGGCCGGGCGCATCCCGTCGGCGTGGTGCTGGCGGCGTTCCTGTTCGGCATCCTCTATCAGGGCGGCACGGAACTGTCCTTCGACAAGCCCTCGATCACGCGGGACATGATCATGGTCATCCAGGGTTTTGTCATCCTGTTCGCGGGGGCCCTAGAGTATGCGTTCAAGCGGCCTCTGGCGCGACTCTTCCGGCAGCAGGAGGCGTGATGGAGTTTCTCGACATCACCCTCCAGGTTCTGGCCTCGACCGTGCGGCTCGCGGTGCCGCTGATCTGTGCCTGCCTGGCGGGCCTGTGGTCGGAGCGGGCTGGCGTCGTCGATATCGGCCTCGAGGGCAAGATGCTGGGCGCAGCCTTTGCCGCCGCCGTGGTGGCGATCAGCACGGGCAGCGCCGTGCTGGGGCTGTTTGCGGGGATCATGGTATCGATCCTGCTGTCGCTGGTGCATGGCTATTCCGCGATTTCGCAACGCGGCAACCAGATCGTCTCCGGCGTGGCGATCAACGTGCTGGCGGCGGGGCTGGCTGCCGTGCTCGGCAATGCCTGGTACCGCGAGGGCGGGCGCACGCCGCCGGTCAGCCAGGCGCAGCGCTTCCTGCCCATCGAGCTTCCCTTCGCTGATGCGTTCGGCGGCGTTCCCGTGCTGGGCGGTATCTACAAGCAGTTGCTGTCGGGCCACAATGCGCTGGTCTGGCTGGCTTTCCTGGCCGTGCCGCTGACCTGGTGGGTGCTGCAGAAAACGCGGTTCGGCCTGCGGCTGCGTGCGGTGGGGGAAAATCCGGCGGCAGTCGATACCGCAGGAATCTCGGTGGTGAAGCTGCGCTATCTCTCGGTGGTGATCTGCGGTGCGCTGTGCGGCCTTGGCGGGGCCTATCTCTCCATCGCCCAGGGTGCGGGCTACATCAACCACATGACGGCGGGCAAGGGCTTCATTGCGTTGGCCGCGCTGATCTTTGCAAAATGGCGGCCCGGACCTGCGCTGGCGGCGTGCCTGCTGTTCGGCTTCCTCGATGCCATGGCGATCCGCTTGCAAGGCGTGGCGCTACCAGGCGTCGGCCAGGTGCCGGTGCAGTTCATCCAAGGCCTGCCTTATGTGCTGACAGTGGTGCTGCTGGCGGGCTTCATCGGCAGGGCGACGCCGCCAAAGGCATCCGGACTGCCCTATGTGAAGGAACGCTGACGTGTCTGTTCTCGAAGCCCTGTTCACTGCGGCAAAGGCGGCACAGGCGCGTGCCTATGTGCCGTACTCGCACTTCAAGGTGGGCGCGGCCATCCTGGCGGATGACGGCACGATCTATGCGGGCTGCAATGTCGAGAACGCGGCCTATCCCACCGGGACATGCGCCGAGGCGGGCGCAGTTGCCGCCATGGTGCTGGGTGGTGGCCGCGCGATCCGGGAAGCGCTGGTGATCGGCAATGGCCAACCACTCTGCACGCCCTGCGGCAACTGCCGCCAGCGCCTCCGTGAATTTGCCAAAAACGACACGCCGGTGCATGTGGCGGGTCCGGAAGGTGTTCGCCGCAGCTTCACGCTGGGAGAGCTTCTTCCCGCCTCATTCGGACCGGACAATCTGACATGACCACGCCCCAGGACAGGCATGACCACGCCCGCGCCGAGAGTGCAAAAGCCGTTGCTGCGCTGGCCAAGCATGGCGTCAAGGGACCGTTCGACCTGGGGATCGTGCTGGGTACCGGGCTGGGGCCCTTGGCGGACGAGATCGAGAATCCGGTCAAGGTGGCCTATGGCGATATTCCCGGCTTTCCCGCGGGCAATGTCTCTGGGCACGCCAAGCAGCTTGTGGCGGGCATCCTCAACGGCAAGCGCGTGGTGGCCTATAATGGTCGCTCGCATTTCTACGAAAAGGGCGACAGCGGCGTGATGCGCGTTCCCGTCGCCACGCTGGTCGGGCTGGGCTGTCGGCAGGCGCTGTTCACCAATGCGGCGGGATCGCTTGACGAGACGCTTGGCCCCGGCAGCATCTCGCTGATCTCCGATCACATCAACTATTCCGGCCGTGATCCGCTGATCGGTGATCCCGATGATGCGCGGTTTGTCTCCCTGACCGATGCCTACGATCCTGATCTGCGCAAGCTGATGAAGGCGGCGGCGAAGGCGGAGAAGGTGCGGCTTGGCGAAGGCGTCTATGTCTGGTTCTCCGGCCCCAGTTTCGAGACCCCCGCAGAGATTCGCATGGCCCGGCTGCTGGGCGGCAGCATCGTTGGCATGTCGACCGTGCCGGAGGTGATCCTGGCGCGGCGCTTCGGCCTCAAGGCGGTGGCGCTGTCGATGCTGACCAATCTCGCGGCTGGCATCCAGGGTTCGTCGCCCTCGCATGAAGAGACCAAGGCGGTTGCCGCCATCGGCGGTGCCGCGATGCGGCGGGTCGTGACCCATTTCATCGGGAGGCTGTGATGACCGATGTGGATGCCGCCAGGCGTGCGTTGAAGCTGCTTGATCTCACCGATCTGAATGATGGCTGCCGCGAGGATCATGTCGAGGCGCTGATCCACAAGGCGATCACGCCGCATGGTCCGGTTGCGGCAATCTGCATCTGGCCGCAATTCGTGACGCTCGCCAAGGCAAGGCTCAAAGGCAAGGGTGTGCGGGTCGCCACCGTGATCAATTTCCCGAAGGGTGGCGATGACGTGGAGCGCGCCATCGAGGACGCGGCGGAAGCCATCGATGATGGTGCTGACGAGATCGACCTGGTGATGCCCTACCGGGCGTTGATCGAAGGCGATGAACTCACGGTGCGGTCGATGATCGGCGAGGTGCGTGACGAGATCGACGATGCGGGCCGCCTCAAGGTCATCCTCGAAACGGGGATGCTGCCGGATCAGGCGATGGTGCGGAAGGCGGCTGACATTGCCATCGAATGCGGCGCGGATTTCATCAAGACCTCGACCGGCAAGACACCGGTGTCTGCCACGCCGGAAGCCGTGAAGACGATGCTGGAAGCGATCAAGGCTGCGGAGCGCACGGTGGGTCTCAAGCCCTCCGGTGGTATCCGCACGCTGGCCGATGCGGGGCTCTATCTCGGCCTGGTGGATCACGCCATGGGTCCGGTCTGGGCCTCGCCCACCACCTTCCGTTTCGGGGCCAGCGGCCTCTATGACGCGCTGATCGATGTGATCGAGGGCAAAGTGCCGACCGGGACTGCAAAGGGGCCGTACTGACCACCATGTTGCCGCAGGAAATCATCCGCAAGAAGCGCGACGGTGGCACGCTGTCTTCCGCAGAGATCGGCTTCATCGTGCGCGGCCTCACCGATGGAACCGTGACCGAGGGTCAGGTCGCGGCCTTTGCCATGGCAGTGTTCTTCAAGGGCATGACGATGCCCGAGCGGGTGGCGCTGACAGAAGCGATGCGCGACTCCGGGAAAGTGCTCGACTGGCGCGATCTGCCCGGTCCTGCACTGGACAAGCATTCGACGGGTGGCGTGGGTGATACGGTGTCGCTGATGCTGGCTCCGGCTGTCGCGGCCTGTGGTGGCTATGTGCCGATGATCTCCGGACGGGGGCTCGGCCATACCGGCGGCACGCTCGACAAGCTCGATGCCATTCCCGGCTATGTCTCGCAGCCCGATGAGGCCTTGTTCCGCAAGGTCACCCGCACGGTCGGTTGCGCCATCATCGGCCAGACAGCGGATCTGGCACCTGCAGACAAGCGCTTCTACGCCATCCGTGATGTGACGGCGACGGTGGAAAGCATGGCGCTGATCACGGCCTCGATCCTGTCGAAGAAGCTGGCGGCGGGGTTGCATGGTCTTGTCATGGACGTGAAGTTCGGCACGGGTGCCTTCATGGCGCGGTTCGAGGACGCGGAGGCGCTGGCGCAGAGCCTGGCGACAGTCGCGACAGGCGCGGGGTTGCCGACCACCGCGTTGCTGACCGACATGAACGAGCCGCTGGCGTCTGCCGCCGGCAACGCGCTGGAGGTGCGCTACGCCATCGACTATCTGACGGGTGCGCGGCGGGAGCCTCGCATGCACGCGGTGACGGTGGCGCTGGGCGCAGACATGCTGCTTGCGGGCAAGCTGGTGGCGTCGTTGGCCGAGGGGATGACAAAGATGGAGCGTGCCATCGCCTCAGGCGCGGCGGCAGAGACCTTCGCGAAAATGGTGGCTGCCCTTGGTGGTCCGGCGGATATCCTGACGCAACCGGACAAGCATCTCGGCCGCGCTGCCGTCATGCGTCCGGTTCTGGCGACGGGGGGTGGCTATGTCGTCGGCGTGGACAATCGGGGCCTTGGCCTTGCGGTGGTGTCGCTGGGTGGCGGGCGCACGCGAGCGGCGGATGCCATCGATCCGGTGGTTGGCCTGACGGGACTGGCGGGTTTGGGTGCGCAGGTGGTGAAGGGGCAACCATTGGCGATGGTGCATGCACGGGACGAGGCGACAGCGGTTGCGGCGGAGCAGGCGGTGCTTGCCGCCTACCGGCTGGGGGACCAACCGGCCAGCATCGGCCCCCTGATTGCGAAGCGGTTGCTGGGAGCCACTGCGTGAGCCTGCTGGTCGCTATCCGGGGTTGGAACGAGCGCGACTGGATCGACCGCTTCAAGCGCTTGATGCCCGAACGCCCGGTTCTGTCGGCGAGCGAGGCCTTTGATCCGGCGACTGTCGAATACGTGGCATGCTGGAAACATCTGCCGGGGTCACTGGCGGGCCTGACAAACGCCAAGGTGCTGTTTTCGCTGGGTGCGGGCGTCGACCATCTCGTCAGTGATCCCGCTTTGCCCGATGCGCCCGTGGTGCGCATGGTCGACCGCGACCTGACCGAGCGCATGACCGAATGGGTGGTCTGGCAATGTCTTGACTGGCTGCGGCAAGGCAAGATGTATCGCCGCCAGCAGGAGGCGCGGCAGTGGATCGATGACAGGCAGCAGCCCGCCGCGCGTGATGTCCGCATCGGCATCATGGGATTGGGTGTGCTTGGCCTCGATGCAGCCGACAAGCTCACCCGCCTCAGGTTTGATGTCGCGGGCTGGAGTCGTTCGCCCAAGGATGTCGCGGGATTGACGACCTTCTCCGGGGACAGCGGATTGTCGGCCTTTCTGGCCCGCACTGATATCCTGGTGGTGCTGTTGCCGTTGACGGATGAGACGCGCGGCCTGTTGAACGCACGCTTGTTCGCGGGCCTTGCGCAAGACGGGCGTCTGGGTGGCCCCGTCCTGATCAACGCTGGTCGGGGCGGCTTGCAGGTCGAGGCGGATATTCTGGCGGCCCTGGACGCAGGCACGCTGAGGGGGGCATCACTCGACGTCTTCGAGACCGAGCCGTTGCCGGAAGCGTCGCTGCTCTGGCAGCATCCTGGCGTGACCGTCACGCCGCACAATTCCGCCATGAGTGCGCCCGATGCCATCGCCGGGGCCATCGTGCAGCAGATCCGCGATCTGGAGCACGGCCTACCCTTGCGCAATGTGGTGGAGCGGGGCAGAGGCTATTGATGCATACCGCAGCCCATTCCGAACATCAGGGCCAAAGGGTCGTTGCCCTGGGGGACCGGATCAAGGCGCTCCTGGTGCCGTTGGAGGGCAGGTGCCGCTACCGCGAGCAGCGGGGAGACGATTCCGCGATCTTCGACGTGACGCCGCGTGACCCGCAGGCGCTGGCCTTCAAGATCAGCCTGGCACCGGGAGGCATCGATCTGGAATGCCCGGCCTTCGCCATCAAGGAATTGTCCCTGGACGAGGCCGATATCGCCATCGCCATTGCCCGCGCCATTCTGGACGGACAGGTGCGTCAGGTGCGTGAACTCAAGGGTAGCGGAGCGGTGCGCCGCATGAAGACCTTCGTTTTCGACGACAGAGGGCAACTCATCTACAAGAATCGCAAGAGCCGCATGCTGCCCTTTCTGTCTGGCAAGCCAGCAGGCATCGTGCGGGTCCGTTTCACGGCTTACGGCTCCTCATAGACGCCGCCACCATGCCAGTTGCGCCCCTTGCTCGCGGAGCGTGTTGCGACCCCTGACACTGCTGAAGACGCCGACCTGCAGCGACCAGTTCTGCGACAGGTCGTAGACGGCACTCGCCTGCAGCTTGTGCTGATTGGAGCGGCCTTCGCCGAAACGGCGATTGGTCTGGATGGCCTGCGTGTTGAAGCTCTGCAACATGAGCAGGAGGTGTGGCAGCGGCCGCGTGCCCAGGGTCGCATCGAGGCGCACTTCGTCCGGGTTGGCACCACCGCGCCAGCGATAGGCCAGTTGCAGCTCGGCAAAGCTTTGCCAGGCGTTTTCGCTGAACCAGGGGCTCAACTGAAAGCCATGGCCAAGGTTGAGCCGCAGGTCAGCCTCCGCCGGGGCATCCATCCGCCGCAGCGGACCCGCGAAGCTGCGCTCTCCATTGAGCTGGACCGTGCCCTGGATGGACAGGATCGTGGCATCCTGGCTCCAGACTTTCACCTTGGCACCGCCGGTGATCGTGCCTGCCGCGAGCCTTGCCGCCGTGGTTTCGGTGGGAAAGGTGAGGCTCCGGGCGCTCAGACCGGCAAGCAGCGTGACATCTCCGGACAAGCCGCGCTCGACGGCGATGGCGCTCTCCTGCTTCGAGAAGCCACCGGCAGGGACAGGCTTTCCCTGGGTATCGAAGCGTCTTGCGGCTGATGTGAAGGTGTTGGCAAAGATGATCTGGCTGCGGGCCTCCTCCTGCAGCCAGGCTCCGGCACAGGCCGGGGTTCCCGTTCCTGCCAGAAGCAGGACGAGGCTTGCGGAGGCACAGCTCATTTGACGCAATGTCAGCATCGGCCCGCCAAGTGCCAATGGACGGCTGGCGCAGGAGAATGGCTCCTGCCGCTGCATCAGTGGACCTGAGCGATCAGTAAAGGCGCAGGAGCGTTGCCAAACAACTCCGATAAATCGGAGGGTTTTGAGAAAATTTGCTGTTATCCGCGATAAAAATGACTGAGCGCGATGCCGCTTGCCGTTGCGACATTGAGGGAATCGAAGCCCGGCACCATGGCGATGCGCAATGTTGCCATGCGTTTCAGGAGTTCTGCGGGCAGGCCTGGCCCTTCCGCCCCCACCACCAGGGCCGCACGGGCCGGGGGTGTGATGGTGTGCAGGAGATGCGGTCCGGAAGGGCTGAGGGCAAAGGCGGTAAAGTTGGCCTCTTCCAGGGCACCAAGGATATCCTCTGCCGTGCCGGAGCGGGCGAAAGGGACGCTGAGCGCAGCCCCGACCGACACGCGGATCGCCTTGCGGTAAAGCGGATCGCAGCAGGTCTGGTCGAGCAGCACGGCGCTGGCACCAAAGGCTGCGGCATTGCGGAACAGGCCGCCCATGTTGTCGTGGTTGGCCAGGCCAATGCCGACCGCGACCAGCGCTCTGGCGGGCAAGGTGGCCAGGAGATCGGCGGGTGATGTAGGCTCGCCACGCAAGCCGACCGCGAGCACGCCCCGATGCACGGCGAACCCGGACAAGGCTTCGATCAGGGAATCGGATGCCGTGTAAAGCGGCACGCCTGCCGGGATCAGCGCCACAAGCTCGCGTGGCGCCTCGGCACGCCGGTGCGACATGAGAACGCTTTCAGTCGCGAACCGGCCCTGCCGCAGCATCAGGCGCAGCACGACTTCGCCTTCGGCAATGAAACGGCCGTGGCGTCCTGCCAGATCACGCTCCCTGATGGCACGATAAGGCTCCAGCCGGGGGTCGTCGGCATCGG
>JANNFV010000228.1:0-6603 GCA_031380285.1 Hyphomicrobiales bacterium
CTCCTCGGCACCGATGCCGGGATAGGCGCCCGCCGTATCGACCAGGCTGATCACCGGAATGTCGAAGCGATCCGCCATCTCCATCAGGCGCACGGCCTTGCGGTAACCCTCGGGCATGGCCATGCCGAAATTGTGGCGCAGACGCGATTCCGTATCGACGCCCTTTTCCTGGCCCATGACGCAGACGCTCTGGCCGCGGAACCGCCCGAAACCGCCGACGATGGCCTCGTCCTCGCCGAAATAGCGATCCCCCGCAAGCGGCGTGAAATCCTCGATCAGGCCGGTGATGTAATGGTTGAAATGCGGGCGCTCGGCATGGCGGGCCACCTGAGTCTTCTGCCACGGCGTCAGGTTGGCGTAGAGGTCCTTCAGGGATTGCGCCGCCTTGCCCTCCAGCTTGCCGATTTCGTCGCCGATGGCCTGCGGATCGCCGTTGGACGCGAGTTTGCGCAACTCTTCGATCCTGGCTTCGAGTTCGGCGACGGGTTTTTCAAAATCGAGGTAGGCGCGCATGGGCGAGATGAGACGATCCCGTGGGGGCTGACGGAACCGCCAGCCTTCAAAGATCGCCCGCTGTAGCCCGGAAAGGGCGAGGACGGAAGCGCAACCCTCAAGATTTCCATTGGACAAGGCAAATGGCGTCTTGAAGCCGTCGTCCGATTGACGACAACAAGACAAGCGAAACTGCGATCAAACGAACACGGGGAAGCCTCGCCGATGGAAACGCTGAAGAATATCGTCATCCACCCGCGCACCGAGCGCATCATCATCGCGCTCATTGTTCTCAATGCCATCACGCTGGGTCTTGAAACATCGAAGACGGCGATGGCCGAGGTCGGCGACCTGCTGTGGTGGCTGGATCATATCCTGCTGGCGATCTTCGTGGTGGAACTGCTGGCGCGGATCGCGGTTCACCGGCTGGCCTTCTTCAGGGACCCGTGGAGCCTGTTCGATTTCGTCGTCGTCGTCATCGCCCTTCTGCCCGCCACGGGCTCGCTCTCGGTGCTGCGGGCGCTCAGAATCCTGCGCGTACTGCGCCTCTTAACTGTGGTGCCCTCGTTGCGGCGGGTGGTTGCCGGTCTGATCGGTGCCATGCCGGGCATGGGTTCGATCGCGATGCTGCTGGCCATCGTCTATTACGTCTTCGCGGTCATGGGCGCGAAACTCTACGGGGAGAGCAATCCCGAACTCTTCGGCGATCTGGGTTCGTCAGCCTACACCTTGTTCCAGTCCATGACATTTGACGACTGGTCGAACGGCATCGTCAAGCCGCTCATCGAGAAGGGCAACACCTATAGCTGGTTCTTCGTCATGACTTTCATGGTCATTTCAGCCTTCATGGTGCTCAATCTCTTCATCGGTGTGGTCGTCACCGCTCTTGATGACGTGAACGCCGAGATCAAGGCGGCCAAAGGCCAGGAAGACCCTGTCCTGACTGAACTCAAGGCCCTCAGGGCCGAGGTGACAGCCCTGCGCGAGAAGCGGTAGCGGCGGGCGCATCGGCCTGATAGGCCGTGGGCATGTCGTCGCTCACCAAAATCGCGGCGGGGAGCATTGCCATCGGCGTGGTGGTCTTCCTGCTGAAACTGCTCGCCTGGTGGCTCACCGGGTCGGTTGCGCTTTACTCCGATGCCATCGAGAGCATCGTCAACGTGGTGGCTGCTGCTGCCGCGCTCTACGCCGTGCATCTCGCGCAGATGCCGCCGGACAAGGAGCATCCATACGGGCATCACAAGGCGGAATATTTCGCCGCCGTGCTGGAAGGAGCACTGATCCTGGCGGCTGCCTTTGCGATCTTCACGGCATCCTACCGGGCCTTCACCGCGGCCACCGCGATCCAGACGCCGTGGCTTGGCATGGCGGTGAATGCGCTGGCGGCGATCATCAATGGCCTGTGGTGCGCCTTGCTGCTGCGCGAGGGACGCAAGCGCCGCTCGCCTGCCCTGCTGGCGGATGGCAGGCACCTGCAAACCGATGTGGTCTCATCGCTGGGCGTCATGGCCGGCCTGTCGGCGGCGTATCTCACTGGCTTGCCCTGGCTTGATCCGCTGCTGGCCTGCCTCGTCGCCCTCAACATCCTGTGGTCGGGAACACGGCTGATCAAGGAATCGGTCGGCGGCCTGATGGACGAGGCCGTGACACCCAAGGTGATGACCAGCATCCGCGCCGCCATCGCCGAAGGCGGTGATGGCGCGATCGAGGCGCATGACCTGAGAACGCGGGCAGCGGGAAGTGCCACCTTCATCGAGTTCCACCTCGTGGTCCCCGCCAGCATGACGGTGGGCGAGTCCCACACGATCTGCGACCGGGTCGAAGCCGCGATCCGCAAGGATGTGGATGGTGCCGTGATCACCATCCATGTGGAACCGCCGGAAAAGGCCAAGCACAAGGGCGTGGTGGTGATTTAGTCCGGCCTTGCGCCACCCTGCCCGGCTGGCCTAAATCTACCAAATGGGATCAACATCGCACAACCACTCACATGGCCCCGATGGCCCGTGGAACGACATGGAACTGCGCGTCAAGGCGCTGGAGACCATCCTGATCGAGAAGGGCTATATCGATCCGGCGGCGATCGAGGTGATCATCGAGACCTACGAGCATCGGGTCGGCCCCAGGAATGGCGCTCGCGTGGTGGCGAAAGCCTGGAGTGATACTGACTATCTCGCCCGTCTGCGCGAGGATGCCACGGCAGCCATCGCGGAACTGGGTTTCTCCGGTCGCCAAGGCGAGCACATGCGCATCGTCGAGAACACGCCTGATCTGCACAACCTCGTGGTTTGCACGCTTTGCTCCTGTTACCCATGGAGCGTGCTGGGCCTGCCGCCGGTCTGGTACAAATCTGCGCCCTACAGGGCGAAGGCGGTGATCGATCCGCGCGGCGTGCTGGCGGACTTTGGTGTCAACCTGCCTGCGGACCAGACGATCCGCGTCTGGGATTCAACTGCGGAGCTGCGCTATCTTGTCATCCCGCAGCGGCCTCCTGGTAGCGATGATTTGTCCGAAGAGGCTCTTGCCACCCTTGTCACGCGGGACGCGATGATCGGCACTGGTCTGGCACTTGCGCCCGGGTCAACGCCATGAATGGGCCGCAGGATCTCGGCGGCCAGATGGGGCACGGCCCGGTGCGGCCAGAACAGGACGAACCCCTGTTTCATGCGGAGTGGGAAAAGAAGGCGCTCGCGCTCACCCTGGCCATGGGCGCATGCGGAGCCTGGACAATTGATACCTCGCGGCACGCCCGGGAATCCCTTCCGCCCACCATCTATCTCTCGGTCGGCTATTACGAGATCTGGCTTCGCGCGCTGGAGCGGCTGCTTGTCGCCCATGGATTGGCGAGCGAAGCCGAGCTTGCTACGGGGCGGATGCTGCAACCTGCAGCACCGGTAAAGCGCGTGTTGAAGGCGGCGGCCACGCCTGCCCTGCTGGCCGCTGGTTCGCCCTGTGATCGGCCCTGCGCCAGCCCTCCCGCGTTCCAGCCCGGCGACCGCGTGCAGATGTTGAACGATCATGTCCCTACGCACACCCGCCTGCCGCGCTATGTTCGTGGGCGGATCGGCGAGGTAGTCGCCAACAACGGATCCTTCGTGCTGCCCGACACCAACGCCCACGGGAAGGGCGAGAGTCCGATCTGGTGTTACTCCATCCGCTTCCAGGCGAAGGAGTTGTGGGGCGCAGGCGCGGACAAGGCCTCCGAAGTCATGGTGGATTGCTGGGAGCCCTACATGACGAAGGCTGTGGCATGAGCCGCTGCGCCCTGCCCTCCGACATTCCCGAACTGCGTCTTGAGGGACTGGATGGCGGCGCTCCCACTTTCAACGCCCCTTGGGAGGCGCAAGCCTTTGCCATGGCCGTGCTGCTGCATGAGCGCGGGTTGTTCACCTGGAGCGAATGGGCGGAGGCGCTGTCAGCCGAAGTCCGTCGGGCCCAATCGATTGGTGATCCCGACAACGGGCGGACGTATTACCGCCACTGGCTCAATGCGCTCGAAAAACTGGTGGTCGCGAAGGTTGTCACCAGCCTCGGCATGCTGGGTGTGCTGCGCGACCAGTGGGATTTCGCGGCACGGGAAACGCCCCATGGCGAACCCGTGCTTCGGCGTGCCTGAGAGGCGATCTAGGCCGCAAACTCATAAATGGAAGGTGTTTTGATGGGTTTACGGCCTAATCAGTTCCCCGTCACGCCCGCCGCCTTGATCACCGGCACCCATTTGTCGATTTCCGCCCGGACATGGGCGGCGAGGGCTTCCGATGTCTGGCCGCTGTCGCCCGCGATGTCGCATCCGAGATCCAGCAGGCGCTTGCGGACAGTCGCATCGGCCAGCGCGGCACGTCCGGCGGCATTCAGCCGGTCCACAATCTCCTTCGGCGTGTCCTTGGGGGCGAAGATGGCGTTCCAGCCCACGGCCTGGAAGGCGGGCAACCCTGCTTCGGCGCTGGTCGGCACATCCTTGGCGACATCGATGCGCTGGGGCGTGGCCACCACATAGGTCTTCAGGCTGGACAGTTGCGGCACGATGCCGACGGTCTGGTCGCAGACATAGTCCAACTGCTTGCCCTGCAATGCCTGCATGGCGGGGCCGGAGCCGCGAAATGGCACCTGTTGCACCGGCGCGCCGATGAGGTGATGGAAGAAGATGCATGTCAAGTGCGAGGTCGAGCCGATGCCGCCATGGCCGTAATTGTATTTCGAAGGGTTGGCCTTCACGAGGGCGATCAGTTCCTGCAGCGTGTTGGCCGGAAAATCCTTGTGCGCCGCAATCAGCATGGGCGTGCCTGCCGCGTTGATGACGGGTGCGAAATCCGTGCGCGGATCATAGGCAAGCTGCGGATAGAGACCAACCGAGGCCGAATGCGTGCCCAGGTTGCCCATCAGGATGGTGTAGCCATCCGGCGTTGACCGCGCGACGCGCAGCGAGCCTGTGGTGCCGCCCGCGCCCGCCACATTCTCGACCACGATGTTCTGGCCCAATGTGCGCCCCATGTGATCCGCCATGATGCGGGCGATCACATCGGTCGGCCCACCCGCTGCAAAGGGCACCACCATGGTGATCAGGCGGTTGGGGTAGGTCTGGGCCGTGGCTGGTCCGACCAGCACGAAAGCGGCCATGACGCCAAGCACCAGGTGCAGGATTTTTGAAAACAACTGCATGGGTTCCTCCCTGAAGTGATGGTGGTTGATCTTTTCGCGCCGCTCTTGTCGTCAGTCTTTGACATCCTGCATCATTGCTGGCGATACCGAAAGCGCAGATCAAGTGATCAAGAGAGCGACCACAGCCATGAAAACCTATCGCATCGCAGCCATCCCCGGCGATGGCATCGGCCAGGAGGTGATCTCGGCTGGTGTCGACGTGCTGGAGGCATTGGCGAACCGTGACGCCAGCTTCAAGCTCGCCTTCGATCACTTCGATTGGGGGGGCGACTATTACCTGAAGCATGGCCGCATGATGCCGGAGAACGGCCGCGACCTGATCCGCCATCACGACGCCATCCTGTTCGGTTCGGCGGGTCATCCGGACATTGCCGATCACATCACGCTCTGGGGCCTGCGCCTGGCCATCGCCCAGCCGTTTGACCAATATGCCAATGTGCGCCCCACCCGCATCCTGCCAGGCATCACCAGTCCGCTCCGCCATGTCTCTGGCCCGGAGCTTGACTGGGTGATCGTGCGCGAGAACTCCGAGGGCGAATATTCCGGCGTGGGTGGCCGCGTGCATCAGGGGCATCCGGAAGAGGCGGCGACCGATGTGTCGATGATGACCCGCGCCGGCGTCACCCGCATCATGCGCTTCGCCTTCAGGCTGGCCCAAAGCCGCCCGCGCAAGCTGCTGACCGTGGTGACGAAATCCAACGCCCAGCGCCATGCCATGGTGATGTGGGACGAGATTGCGGCGGAAGTTGCCAAGGAATTTCCCGATGTCACCACGGACAAGATGCTGGTCGATGCGATGACCATGCGCATGACCCTCAAGCCGCAGACGCTGGACACCATCGTCGCCACCAACCTGCATGCCGATATCCTCTCGGACCTGGCAGCGGCGCTGGCCGGATCGCTCGGCATCGCGCCGACGGCCAATCTCAATCCGGAGCGCACGTACCCCTCGATGTTCGAGCCAATCCATGGTTCGGCCTTCGACATCATGGGCAAGGGCATCGCCAACCCGGTCGGCACCTTCTGGTCCGCCGTCATGATGCTGGAGCATCTGGGCGAACCCACGGCTGCCGCACGGCTTATGCGCGCCATCGAGCGCGTGACGGGCGATGCGGCGATGCATACGCCGGATCTGGGCGGAAAGGCTACTACGCGGCAGGTGACGGATGCGGTTATCGCGGCAATCCGCGTGGATAATGCGTGAGCGCTGCTTTTCCTTCTCCCTTTGGGAGAAGGTGTCATGCCGCAGCAAACTTATGCAGACTGCATAAATTTGTCTGCATCGAATGACGGATGAGGGAAAATCCCTGACCGCCATGGTTCGCCCTCATCAGCCCGCCAACGAGCGGGCAGCTTCTCCCGAGGGAGAAGCAATAAGGTACTCACTCCTCGTCGGCCGCCTTCAGCTGCTTGAGCTTGGCAAACACGGCGCTGACATCCAGATCGCCATCCTTG
>JANNFV010000259.1:0-8872 GCA_031380285.1 Hyphomicrobiales bacterium
ATCAGCTTCAGCAGCGGCAGCCTGGCACTGAAGGCAGACCCGTCGATGGGCATCTCGCTCAAGGACATCATCGCCGCCGGAGGTGGCTCTGACATGGAAGCGGAAGAGACGATCAAGCCCAGCCTGCTCCAATACCTGCAATACTCGTCATTCGCGCATTCTGCTGTTTTTGCCGAGGTCCGTGTCGATGAGGAGCTGGGTGTGATCCGTGTCACCCGCATCGTCAGCGCTGTTGCCGCCGGGCGCATTCTCAATCCCAAAACCGCGCGCAGCCAGAACATTGGCGGTGTTGTCTGGGGGGTCGGAATGGCGCTGCACGAGGAAGCCATGACCGACCACAATCTCGGACGCATCATGAACCGCAGCCTGGCCGAATATCATGTGCCGGTGAATGCGGATATCCATGACATCGACGTCATTTTCGTTGATGAACTGGACACCAAAGTCAGCCCGATTGGCGTCAAGGGCCTGGGCGAGATCGGCATTGTCGGAACGGCCGCCGCCATCGCCAACGCGGTGCATCACGCCACAGGCAAGCGCATCCGCTCGCTGCCCATCACCATCGACAAGCTGCTGGACTGAGCAGCCTTTCCGCAGCCGCTGCAATTGCCCGGCAGGTGCGGAACTTTCTGCATGGGAAGGCGTTTCGTTCCTGAGGCCCGCGACCTGGCGGGTCCGTGCAGGAGATTGCCATGAACGGAATTGTCTATCTGGTTGGGCTCGTCGTGATCGTTCTGGCGATCCTGTCTTTCCTCGGTTTGCGCTGAGGACCGGAGCATGACCCCCACAGCAGCAGCTCCCGCAGAATTCGCCGTCACCCACGACCGATCCTACGTTGACTGGGCAGCGATCTTCGCAGGCACGGTCATCGCCACCGCTATCTCGCTGGTCCTGACAGGCTTTGGATCTGCCATCGGCCTGTCCATGACCTCGCCTTTCGCAGGCAAGGGCTTCTCCGCAATGGCCATCGCCGTTGCAATCGGACTTTGGGTCATCTGGGTTGCCGTGACGAGCCTGATGGCCGGATCCTATGTGACAGGCCGCATGCGTCGTCGTGCGGGTGATGCCAGTGCCCACGAGGTCAGTGTCCGCGACGGAGCACACGGCCTTGTCGTCTGGGCCCTGTCTGCCCTTGTCGGTGCCATGATAGCCACGATCAGCGTTGCAGGCATTGCACGGGGCGGAGCAGAGATCACACGTTCCAGCATGTCGGCTGTTGCCACCATTGTCGGCAACACGACGGAATATGCGATCGACACGCTCGTTCGCAACGACAGCCAGACCATGTCGATCGATGAAGCGACGCGCGACCAGATCGGTCGTGTCCTTGTCCGCGCTGCCAGCGAGGGTCAATTGAGCCCTCAGGACCGCACCTATCTGACGCGGATTGTCGCTGCTCGTGCCGGTGTCGAAGTGCCTGAAGTCGAGCGACGCCTCGAGGCCTTTTCCACCCAGGCCAAAGCGGCACTGGAGCGGACACGCGTGGCGGCTGAGAGAGCCCGGCGTCTGGGTGTGCTGATCGCATTCCTCACGGCAGCATCCCTTGCTGTCGCCGCAGCAGGTGCGTGGTGGGGTGCAAGCCTCGGCGGCAAGCACCGCGACGAGAATCTCGATCTGTCACACCTGATGCGCTGGTAAGGAGAGCAGACATGGGACGCGGAATTCTTTTGTGGATGCTCGGCATCCCGATCCCCATCATCATCCTGCTGGCACTCTTTCGCTAGCAGAGGTGTTCGATCCAGCCCGCATTTTGCCTGACACGACAGGAGCCCTATCCATGACAACACTGATTGCCATAACCTATCCTTCCCCGGCCCTCTGCCGGGAAGCGCTCGCCAAGTTGAACGACCTGCAAGGTGGCGCAGTGATCACGATCATCGACAGCGCCATCGTTTCCAGATCGAAGGACGGATCGGTCAAACTCGATCAGGCCATGAATACAACGGCGGCAGGAGCATTATCCGGAGCTTTCTGGGGAAGCCTGATCGGCATGGTGTTCCTCTCACCGCTGACCGGAGCCGCCATCGGCGCGAGCGCCGGTGCTGTCGGCGGCTACACGACCGACTACGGGATTTCAGACACTTTCATGCGGGAGATGGGCAAGAAGCTCGATGCGGATGCTGCCACGCTTTTTGTTCTCGCTGCGGAAATGACTGCGGACAAGGTGGCCCATGCGTTGGCCGTCAACAGCGGGCAAGTGACCTACACGTCGATGCCTGAGGACATTGAGAAGCGCTTCACAGAGAAATTCACCACGACGCCAGCCATTACCGAGCCTGAGCTGGGTCGCGCTGTGGATGCCCTCAACAGCTGAAGGCAGCTCTCGTTGCGATCTCGGAAAATTCCCTCACCCGAAACCTGATCAAGAGTTTTCTGCAAGCAGAGGAGACGTTGGATGATCCATAAGACAGACAGCCAGACCGTGTGGGATCTGATCGAGAAAATCCGGATATGCATGCTGGTCACACACGATGGCAAGGCGGGGGAATTGCGGGCCCGTCCCATGAGCGCCGATATCAATGTTGACGATGAAGCGATCTATTTCCTGACGGACCTGCGTCAGCACAAGGATGATGAAATCGAAGCCGATCACAATGTCTGCCTGGCATTCGCGGATACGGGCAGCCTGAAATACGTATCCGTTACAGGCATCGCCACTTTGTCAAACGACCGGGAGAAGATCGCGGACCTCTGGTCGGTTGCCGGCCGGGCATGGTGGGACAGCAAGGACGATCCCAACATTCGGGTTTTGCATGTGATGCCGCTGCGGGCCGAGTACTGGGACAGCCCAGGCTCGATTGTCACGAGCATCAAGATGGCCGCAGCTGCCCTTACAGGCACCCGACCCAATCTTGGAGAAAACAAGAAGGTCGAACTGTAATGCCAGAGGATCGATCCACGTACGCAGGCAGCAGAATTTTCAGGAGCACCCCGTGAAACGGCGCTTCAGGACATTGTTGCAGTCCATGAGGCACCGCTCCCAGGGCTCGAGCGATACGTCACCTGAAGTCGTGCTCACTCCCGTGGAGGCCAGGCAGGGATTTCTTGGCAAACCCGTCCTGATCGTTCTGGCCTTGAGCATGATTCTCGCGGTTGGCTCGATCGCCTTCCTCATGATGGTGACACCCTAGAGCACGACGTTTCTTGACGGAAACACGTCATGGCCGCGCTTATGGGCCGCAGGAAGACGTGGATGGACGGGTCAAGCCCTTCCAAGACGACGTGCCACTGTTTCCATCAGAAAACGTCATGCTTTAGACCATTTCGCGTTGAGGTTGACCATCGCGACAGTGTCCGCTTTCAAGCGGCTGGCTTTTCCTGGAGCAGCAGACACTCCATGAAGAAGGCGGCCCATGGTGATCCCGTCAAGCACATGCGAGCGCTTCTTCGCGATCATTGGAGTGAATCTTTTCCCTCGAGGCATCCGTTTTTCTAACGGGACTAAATCCGACATGGGTTGCTTGCACCGCTCCGCTGCGTCTCGCTATTTCTTCTCCGCCATGATCCGCGCCAGCGGTTCAAGCTCCCTGCGCTGCCGCACCAGCAGCGCTGCCAGATCGACGGGCGTGGAGCGCCGGACAGTCTGACCAACGCGGGCGAGTTGCGCCACGAGTGCGGCGTCCTGTGCGGCTAAATCAATGTCTCTCGCCAGCCGATCACGCAAGCTGTCCGCCAGGCCTTTCCAGCCATACACGCACCCAACGGCTGGCACGACCAGTTCCGGCGCACCGCTTTCCATGGCAGAAGGCACCTGCGGCAGCAGGGCGGCCCGGTCGGCTGCCGCGACGACCAGCACCTTGACCTTCGCCCCTTCGATCACGGGCCACAGCGTGCCGAGCGACGCAATCATGACCTGGATGCGGCCTTCGCCCAGATCGGTGATGCCTGCATTGGTCTGGGCATAGCCGACATGGGTCAGGTCCAGCCCGCGCTCGCGGAAATGCCGCTCCAGCACGAAGCGCGGCAGGCCCGGAGCCGCCGCCCAGTTGAGCTTGCCCGGTTGCGCCTGCGCCAGCACCGCCAACTCCTGCAGCGAGGCCGCCGCGACATCCTTGTGGACCGCCACGCCGAACAGAACCTCCGACGTCGTGGTGATCGGCACGAGGTCAGTTCCGGGATCATAGGGCAGCTTCTCATGGATCATCGGGTTGAGGCTGACGGCGGTCGAGAACGAGAACAGCAAGGTGTGGTCATCACGTCCGGCAACGAAGCTGCCCAGCGCGATCAGGCCATCTGCTCCCGGCTTGTTCTCGACGATGACAGGCTGGCCCCAGCGTTGCGACAGGCGCTCGCCAAAGACGCGGGCCGTCACATCGGTCGCCGTGCCTGCCGCCACCGGCACGATGATGCGGACGGTGCGGGTGGGCCATGGGGACGATTGCGCCTGGAGAACACGCGATGTTCCACCCAGAACAGCCGCGCCGAGAAATGCCCTTCGATGAATCCGCATCCGGCGTCTCCCAGTCGATCCATCAATGGATCGGTCTCTTGCGCAGTGAACCAGAAACACTTAAAGTGGTCAAATACGAACGATTTGTTCAAATATGAACATATCTGCAGGGGTTTCGCATGGCGGCGGATCAAAAGCCGAGATTGAATCCGGGGCTTGCTCGCCAAAGCCTTGGCCGTCCCCTGACCGAGGTCGAGGAGGCCTTTGCCCGCGATCTCGAGGCGGTGTTTGCCGAAGGCGTGCATGACTTTGCCACGGTGGCCGCACAGCTCGCGAGGCGGGGCGTCCGGCGTCCAAGCGGTCAGACCGGGGGATGGACGGAAGCGACTCTTGGCGATGAACTCGCGGCACTGAACACCGCGCTCGACCAGGCCTATGCCACGCACGGCCTCGGCGCCTGAGCCCATCCATGACAGCCGCGCTCGCCTTCCAGAACGTGACCCGAAGCTTTCCCGGCAATGGCGGCGCGTTGCTGACAGCCATCCGCGATGTGACCTTCAACGTGCAGGACAAGGAGTTCGTGGCGATTGTCGGCCCTTCCGGTTGCGGCAAGAGCACGATCCTCAATCTCACGGCGGGACTTGACGCGCCGTCCGCAGGCACCGTGTCCGTCGGCGATGAGACCGTGTCCGGCCCCAACGCGCATGTCGGCTTCATGCTGCAGAAGGATCTGCTGCTGCCCTGGCGGTCGATTGTCCGCAATGTCGAGTTCGGGCTGGAGGCCAGGGGCGTGTCGCGGATTGATCGGCGCACCCGCGCCATGGCGGAACTGGAGCGCTGCAAGCTCGCCGATTTCGCGCATCATTATCCCTATCAGCTCTCTGGCGGCATGCGGCAACGCGCGGCCCTGGCCCGCACGCTCGCCATCTCGCCCGATCTCGTGCTACTGGACGAGCCCTTTTCGGCGCTCGACGCCCAGACCAAGATGCTGCTGCAGAAGAGCTTCGGCCAGACCATCGCCCAGACCGGCACGACGACCCTGCTGATCACCCATGACCTGACCGAGGCGGTGGCGATGGCGGACCGCATCATCGTGATGTCGGAGCGTCCGGGCACGGTGGTCGAGGAGATCGTCATCGATCTGCCGGACCGCGACAACCCCATCCAGCGGCGCGCCCACCCGCGGGCCGGTCACTACATCGGACGCCTGTTCGAACTGATGCGGCTCGAGGAGCGCGCCGCATGAACCACGATTGCATGATCCATCACCGCAGACCGGGAGGAACACCATGAGACACGCATTCGCCAAGGCCCTTCTGGGGCTGGCCTTCGTCACGATGGCAACCATCGCCTCGGCGCAGGAGAAGATCACCTATCTTTTCCCGGCACCTGACTTCCTGCCCGCCTTCGCGCCGTTCCAGATCGCCAAGGCGAAGGGCTACTACACCGCAGAGGGTCTCGACGTGGACTTCCAGGTCGGCAAGGGCGGTGCCGACGTGGCCAAGCAGGTCGCCGTCGGCAACGCCGACATGGGCGGCGGCATCGGCGACACGCCGATCATCGTGCGCGCCAACGGGCTCACCGTGAAGGGCGTGGCGCTGCTGGGCGGCAAGTCGCTCGGCTCGATCTTCACGCGCAAGGATGCCAACATCACATCGCCTGCCGATCTCAAGGGCAAGAATGTCGGCGTGCTCTCCTTCCAGGACACGACCTACTACAACCTGCTCGCCGTCCTGGCGCATCACAACATCAAGAAGGAAGACCTCTCGATTCAGGCGGTCGGCCCGGCGGGCATCGTGCAACTGATGATATCGGGCGGCCTGCACGGCATCTCGGGCGTGCCGGAATGGGCGGCAGGCATCGAGGCTGCGAACGTGCCGCTCGACCGTCATGCCATTGACCAGTTCTTCCCGGCGATGGCCCAGGCGATCCTGGCATCCGACAAGGCGATCAAGGATCGGCCCAAGGCCGTCGGCGGCTTCGTCCGCGCCACTTTGAAGGCCATCGACGAGATCGTCGCCAACCCCGAGCAGGCCTCGAAGGACTATGTCGCCGCCGTGCCGCAGCACGCAGGCAAGGAGAAGGCGATGGAGGGCATCATGCGCCGCTACGTGGAACTCGTCTATGCGCCCGCACCCGGCTTTAAGGTCGGCCAGTTCGACGGGGACCGCATGGCGAAGGTGCAGAAATTCTATGTCGACAACAAGATCGTCGAGACGGCTGTCCCCATCGCCGACACCTTCACCAACGAGTTCGTGAAGTAAGCGGAGCCGTTGGCAGATGACGCTTGCACAGCAGTGCCCGGACCGGAATCCTCATTCTGAGCCTGTCGAAGGATCGGGGATTTCGGCAGGCGTTGCCGATTGTGCCAGACCCTTCGACAGGCTCGGGGTGAGGTCGCAGGCATGAACCTCAAACACACCATCGCAAGCCTTGGCGTCTTCGGCGTGGTCATCCTGTTGTGGGAAGTTCTGCCTCCGGCGCTGGGCGTGCCCAAATACATCATCCCGACCGCGTCACAGACCTGGGAGGAACTGCTGCGCATGATCCCGCGGCAGAACCTGCTGGGGCATTTTCTCTCGACGGTGTCGATGACGGTGCTCGGCTTCCTCATCGGCTCGCTGTTCGGCGCGATGGCGGGCTATCTGCTGGGCATGTCGCCCTTCTGGGAGAAGGTGCTGTCACCCTATCTGCTGGCTCTGCAGATCGCACCGAAGGTGGCGTTCGCGCCGCTCTTCATCATGTGGTTTGGCTACACCATCTGGCCGAAGCTGCTGGTGACGGTGCTGATCGTCTTCTTCCCGATCCTCGTCAACGTGCTGCAGGCCATGCGCACCATCGACCGCGACCAGATCAATCTGGCACGGGCCTATTCCCTCTCCCGTGCGCAGATCTTCTGGAAGGTCGAGTTCCCGGCCTCGCTGCCCGCCCTGATGGCAGGCCTGAGGATCAGCGCCACCCTCGCCGTCATCGGCGTGACGGTGGGCGAACTGGTCGGCGGCAACCGTGGTCTGGGCTATCTGATCACCTTCGGCGAAGGCCAGGCCAATGCCGCCATGGTGTTCAATGCCATCATCCTGCTCACCGTCATCGGCATCGCCCTCTACGGCGTCGTCGCTGCCGTGGAGCGCCGCGTCCTCCATTACATCCCGCGCGTCCTGCGCTGATCCATCACCAAGGAGACCTCCATGAACCAGCATCACCCCACCAAGGACTTTCCCGAGATCAGGCCGGATGCCGTGCATATTCCCGGCGGCAAGACGCTTGAACAATGGATCGACAGCCGCACCGTCACCTATGCCACCCGCACGCCGGACTGGGACGCGCTGAAGTTCCAGGCCGACCTCGACCCGAAATACCGCCGGGCGCAACTGCGCTACATCGGCACCGGCGCAACGGGTGTCAGCACGGACGAGAACAGCATTCCCGCCGAGAACTTCACGCTCTCGACCATGATCCTGCCAGCCGGTTGCGAGGGCCCCTCGCATCTCCACACCGACGCCGAGGAAGTGTTCTTCATCCTGCGCGGCAACAAGGTGCGCATCTTCGTCGAGCACATGGGCCAACGCTACGAGAAGCTGCTGGGCGAGCGTGACTGCATCTCGGTGCCGCCCGGCCTTTATCGCGGCGTCGTCAACGAGGGCATTGAGGAAGCGCTGATGATCGTCATGATCGGCAACCCGAAGCCCGTGACGCCGACCTATCCACCGGACCACCCTGTGGCGCAGATCAAGCGGCCGAAGAAATAGCTGTTCTGCGGCGACCTCATCCTGAGCCTGTCGAAGGATGATTAAGCCTGCACCCAAACCGTCCCCCACCCTTCGACAAGCTCAGGGTGAGGGCTCAGAGGGAATGATGACCATGGACCCATCCCTGATCCAGGAACGCGAGATGCGCGAGCGCATCGAGGCGCGAATCAACACGGGATTGCCCGGCCGCTGGTACGTGGCCGCCAAATCCGTGCAGGTGAAGGCCAACGCCCCCTTCGGCACGATGCTGCTGGGGCAGAAGATCGTGCTGTGGCGCGACCAGGCGGGCAAGGTCCATGCGCTGGAGGATTATTGCCCCCATCGCGGTGCCCCCTTGAGCCGGGGCGAGGTGCATGAGGGCAACATCGCCTGCCGCTACCACGGCATCACACTCGACGGAACCGGCACCATCCTGCGCGTGCCAGCCATGCCTGACTGCCCGATGGAGGGGCGGCGGGTGCTGACACGCTATCCCGCGCAGGAGGCAGCCGACGCAATCTTCCTCTATGTGCCAAGCGCCAACCAGCCGGAACCGCCTGAGCTGATCCTGCCGCCGGAATTCACCTCCGACGAATGGACCGGCTTCTGCTGTTCCTCCGACTGGGCCTGCAACTATCGCTACGCGCTCGACAACCTCGCGGACACGATGCATGGCTGCTACCTGCACGCCAAATCCTTCACCCACGCATTCGGCGCGAAACAGGATCTGATGAAGATCGAACGGCGCGAGGAT
>JANNFV010000261.1:0-1855 GCA_031380285.1 Hyphomicrobiales bacterium
GCGAGCTTGCCATGCAGGTGCAGCGCGAGCTGGAGTGGCTCTATGCGCCAGCCGGTGGCAGGGTGATCGCCTGCGTTGGCGGCATGGACCCGCGACGCGAGCGCAGGCTTCTGGATTCTGGCGCCCATATCGTGGTCGGCACGCCAGGCCGCCTGAAGGATCACATCGAGCGCAAGGCGCTTCTGCTGGGCGATGTCCGGGCCGTGGTGCTGGATGAGGCAGATGAAATGCTTGATCTCGGCTTCCGCGAGGATCTCGAGTTTATCCTGGAGACCACCCCGGAAACGCGCCGCACGCTGCTGTTCTCCGCGACTCTTCCCAAAGCCATCGTGGCGCTGGCTTCGAAATTCCAGAAAGACGCGCATCGCATCGCCTCCGCCGGTGGTGATCGGGGCCATGCCGATATCGAGTATCGTGCGCTGCGGACCCAGCCGCGCGAGACGGAGCACGCCATCGTCAATGTGCTGAGGCAGGTGGATTCGCCCGCCAGCATCGTGTTCTGCAACACGCGGGACGCCGTGCGCCATCTCCAGGCCACGCTGGTGGAACGGGGTTTCTCCGCGGTCTATCTCTCGGGAGAACTCAGCCAGAACGAACGCAACCAGGCCCTGCAGGCGCTTCGCGATGGCCGGGCGCGCATCTGTGTCGCGACCGATGTTGCTGCGCGTGGCATCGATCTGCCCAATCTCGGCCTGGTCATCCATGCCGACCTGCCGCTCAACGCGGAAATCCTGCAACACCGCAGCGGCCGCACCGGTCGCGCCGGCCGCAAGGGCATCAGCGTGCTCGTCGTGCCGCATTCCCGGCGGCGCAAGGCCGAGCGCCTGATCATGGATGCCAAGCTCAAGCCGCAATGGATGGACCCACCCAGCGCCGACGATATCCGGGCGCTTGATCGCCAGCGCTTCCTGGATGATCCGCTGCTGCAGGAAGAGGTGACGGACGAAGACCGCGCCATGGCAGAGGTGCTGCTGACATCGAAATCACCCAACGATATCGCAGCGATCCTGGCGAAGCTCTACCGTTCGCGGCTCCCCGAGCCGGAGGAACTGTCCGAGCCTGAAGCGATGCATGCACCGCGCGGCGAGCGTGCCTACACCCGGGACCGTGAGTTTGATGACAAGCGTGGGCGCGACCGGGATGAGCGTGCCCCGCGCCAGCGTCCCGAGCGGGGCGATCATGAGCGTGGATCACGCTTCGAGCGCGAACCCGAGCCGCTGAAAGAAGCCTCGGACAGCGTCATCTTCCGCATGGATGTGGGGCGGCGCCAGAAGGCCGATCCGAAATGGCTGCTGCCGATGATCTGTCGTCGTGGCAATGTCAGCCGCAAGGAAATCGGCACCATCCGCATCCTGGAAGAGGTCACGGAATTCGAGATCGCGCGAGACGCCGCCGAGCATTTCGCGCTCCACGCCCGCAAGAAGGATGGCGAGGACATCATCATTGCACTGGCGAGCGAGGCCCCCGCACCGCGCGACAGGGATGATTTCCGCAAGCCCTACCCGAAGAAGAGCTTCAAGAAACCGTTCAGCGAGAAGCCCGACTTCTCGGAAAGACCACGTCCGGAAAAGCCTTATGCGGAGCGCACAGGCGGCGCTGAGAAGCAGGATTATGGCGACAGGCCGCCTTACGGAGCCAAGCCCCAAGGCGCTGACAGACCCCAAGGCGCTGACAGGCCCCAAGGGCCAGACAGGTCCAAGGCCGCAGGCAAGCCGCAATTCTCGACCAAGCCGGATTTCAGCGCAAAGCCCGGCAAGGGTTTCAGCAAAGGCCCGAAGAACCATGCGCGGACAGGATTTGCGCACCGCAAGGGTCCGAAGGCCTGAAGCCTCTCGACAGGGCGAAAATTCGATCT
>JANNFV010000310.1:0-8107 GCA_031380285.1 Hyphomicrobiales bacterium
GAAGGCTTGTATCTGGCCGTGCTGGAAGACGCCTATGCCGGCATCCGCAGCCTGGAGCGCTCGCTTGATCTTGCCGCCTTGCCAGCGCTCGATGCCCTCGCAACCCTCACCGGGTTCACCTTCGACTATCACGCCGACCACCCGGATTTCGTGCGGCTCGTCATGGTCGAGAACATCCACCACGCCCGTCACTTGAAACTCTCGGCCAAGATCGGCATGCTCAACAGCTCAGCCCTGGATGTCATGCGCGACCTGTGTGTGCGCGGCACGGCAGAAGGCGCCTTTCGCGCCGATATCGACCCCGTCGACATTCATCTGACGATCAGCGCGCTCAGCTTCTACAACGTCTCGAACCGCGCCAGCATCCTGCAGGTCTTCGGTCATGACATGGCGGTCGCCACGCAACGCGCCAAACGCCGCGCCAGCGTGATTGAGACGGTGCTGAGGTTCGTAAAGACGTAGGAAATGGCGGAGAGAGAGGGATTCGAACCCTCGGTAGAGTTACCCCTACACACGCTTTCCAAGCGGGCGCCTTAAGCCACTCGGCCATCTCTCCGTCGGTGGGGCTTATGAGGGGGACGGCTTTCAATTGCAAGCTCTGTTCGCTATGGCAGGCACTGCACACCCTCAACGCACCAGCACTGCAGATCGGGAATTCACACGCATGCTTCGACCCTTCATTCGTCTCCTGGGCTTCGTGGCCCTGGCTGCCGCCATGGCAGCGGGAGTCGTGGATGGGGCCCGTGGTATCGCGGATGGCTTCATGGGCATGACAAGCCTCGAAACAGCGGCGACGTACCTGCTGCCACGCCAGTTTCCAGGGATCGGACCCGCCATTGCCAGCAATATCCATCCCCTGCTGTGGGATCCGCTGCTCGTCACGCTGCTGCGCATTCCAAGTGTCGTCGCGCTGTTCGGGCTTGGTGCCGTGCTGATGATCCTTGGCAGGCCAAGGCAATTGCCCATCGCCGCGCCGGAATGATCGCGTCAGTTCAGGCGAATGCCCGCCCCCTGAACCAGCGACCCGATCACAACAGCCTGAGAATATCCCGCGTGTTGCAAGGCGGCCACGGCAGCTTCGGCGTGCTCCGGCGGCACGGCTGCCAGCAAGCCCCCCGCTGTCTGGGGATCAAAGAGGATAGCCAGCAGCGCCTCGGAAAAATTGGCCCCATCGGCGAGATGGCGTATCAGGCGCCTGTTTTCCGGCAGCAGGCTTGAGGCAAAGCCCTTCTCTGCCAGTTGCTTGACGCCAGCGGAAAGCGGCAAGCTCTCCTGCCGGAGCACAGCGCCTGTTCCACTCGGAAGCAATTCCGCGAGATGCCCCGCAAGGCCGAACCCGCTGACATCCGTCATCGCCCTGGCACCATTCTGCCGAAGGATGCGCCCTGCCTCGGCGTTGGAGATCAGCATTTCGCCCAGCATCGCTTCAACGACGGCAGCCGGAGCCGAGGCCCGCATATCAGCTGCGAACACGATACCCGAACCCAGCGCTTTCGACAGCACCAGGCAATCGCCCGCCCTGCCACCCCGCTTCAGGACCGCCGGTCCAGCGAGACGACCGGTGACGGCCAGCCCAAGCGCAAGCGTCTCACCCTCGCTGCTATGACCACCCGCCAGCGCACAGCCCGCCGCGTCAAGCGTCCGGCGGGCACCCGCCAGCATCTGGTACAGCGCCTCCGTGACCTTCCCGGGCTTGCCATGGGGTACAGTTGCCAGGGCCAGCGCGTGGTGCGGTTCCGCGCCCATGGCATAGACATCGTTGAGCGCGTGGTTGGCGGCGATGCGACCGAACAGATAGCCATCGTCAATGAAGGCCCGGAACTGATCCACCGTCTGCACCAGATCGGCCTTGCCGCCCCAACGGATCAGCGCAGCGTCGTCCGGCGCATCGAGTCCGATGGCGATATCCGGATGGGCCAGGGGCGGAGGCAGGCGTGACAGCGCGGCGGCCAGCGGCTCCGGCCCGACCTTGGCGGCACAACCGCCGCACCGCATGGCGCTTGTTTCATCCGACGGGTCGGCGTCTCCAACCGTGAACATCGCCATGAAGGCGCGATCGATGCGGTCTTTCCAATGCCAGACCCAGGCTCCTTCGGTCGAGAGAAAACGCCCACGGCCAGCAATGGCGGTGCCCGCGCCGGTGCGCAGGAGTGTGAGAAAACTGCGCTGCGGGCGGTAATCCTCCAGCCGCTCGCCGCGTGCGGCAGCCATCAGGTTGCGTGCCAGCCCAGGCCCTTGCCGCACCGCGAAAACGCCAGCGCGGGGGCGGGGATCGTCCAGCATCGTGGCGCAATCTCCCGCTGCAAACACGGCGTCGTCGTCAGCGCTTTGCAGCGTGGGGCGAACAGCAATTCCGCCGTTCGCAGCTTTCGCTAAATCCGTCGCTGACAGCCAGCCCGGCAGCCTTGCATGCGTCGAGACGAAGGCCACATCGTTGACGATGCGCCGCCCGCTGGCCAGCAGCACGCCGCCCCGCTCGATGGCGGCAGCCCTGTCATTATCGACCACCGTGATGCCTGCCGTCGCCAGCGCCCGCCGCGCCCGCCGCTGCACGCCGGGGTTCAGCGACGGTGCCAGGCCACCGCCTGCGATCAGCGTGATCTCTGAGGGGAAACGGGCCAGCCTGCGGTTGCGCTGGTCGAGCGCCAGCGCCAGCTCGATGCCCGCCGCGCCGCCGCCGATGATCGCCAGCCTCGCGGGCCTCGGAAACTGCCGCACCGCCGCCTCCGCCCGCTCCAGTCGGCCCAGGATGCCCGCGATCGGCTTGACCGGGACGGCATGCTCGGCTGCACCCCTGATCGCGGAGAGGTCGGGCGTGATGCCCACATTGATGGAGAGCCAGTCATAGGCGAGCGGCGGCCGGTCCGCGAAGAGCACCTGCTTGTTCATCCGGTCGATGCCGGTTGCGCCAGCATGGATCAGCCTGCAACCCGCTTGTCGCGCCAACCGCACCACGTCGATATGGATCTCGTCCGCGGTATAATCGCCAGCGATGCAGCCCGGCAGCATGCCGGAATAAGGTGCCAGAAGTCGGTCAACTACAACGGTCAGCCGCACGCCGCGCTGCAGTTCCATGCCGAAGGCGCGGATCACCTGCACATGCGCATGGCCAGCGCCGATGAGGACGATGTCGGTCTCGACCGGGATTGCCTCGCCGCGCATCATGCGGTGCGACTGTTGGCAGCCTTGAGCCACTCCGCCAGCGCTTGCTGGTCGGCCTTTGCCAGATGCAGCCCGAGCTTCGAGCGCCGCCACAGGATATCCTCAGCCGTGACGGCCCATTCGTGTGCCATAAGGTAGCGCACCTCCGCCTCGGACAGCACGCCGAACCAGCGGTCGAGATCGGTTGATACACGGGCTTGCCCAAGAAACACCCTCGCCTTCGTGCCGTAGCTGCGGGCCAGACGTGCGGCTTCCGCCTCGGACAGGAAGGGGTATTCACGCCTCACTGCTTCGGCCAGTGCCCCACGCCCGTCCGTCGGGAAATCGCCACCCGGCAAGGCGGCTTTGCCGGTCCAACCCTTCCTGGAGCCGATATCGCCCGGCCAGTGCTTCGCCAGCCGGTCGAGCACGGATTCCGCCAGCCGCCGATAGGTCGTGATCTTGCCACCGAAGATCGAGAGCTGCGGTGCCAAACCCGGTGTTTCGTCCACATCGAAGACGTAATCGCGTGTCGCCGCCTTCGCCTCGCTCGCGCCATCGTCATAGAGCGGGCGCACACCGGAATAGCTCCACACCACGTCCGCCTTGGTGACGGCCTGGGTGAAATATTCGCTGGCGGCTGCGCAGAGATACTCGATCTCGCCTTCGCTGATCGCCACCGTGGCCGGATCGCCCTCGTAGTCCTGATCCGTGGTGCCGATCAGCGTGAATTCGCCTTCGTAGGGAATGGCGAAGATGATGCGCCCATCGGCATTCTGGAAGATGTAGCAGCGGTCATGATCGAACATCCGGCGAACCACGATATGCGACCCCTGCACCAGCCGCACCTTCGCATCGCCGTTGGAGCGCATGGTCCCGGTCAGCACATCCGCGACCCAGGGGCCGGCGGCATTGATCAGCACCTTGCCACGCACGGTCTCCCGCTTGCCGCAGTCGGCGTGCTCGACCGTCAGCGTCCAGCCATCGGCTTCGCGGGTGGCCGAAACGGCCTTCGTCCGCGTGTTGATCGACGCCCCCCTGTCTGCCGCATCGCGGGCGTTCAGCACCACCAGCCTCGCGTCATTCACCCAGCAATCGGAATATTCGAAGCCCTTGGAATAAAGCCCGGCCTTCAGCGGCTTGCCCACTGGATCGGTCGCCAGATCGAGCGTGCGGGTCGCCGGCAGCTTCTTGCGCCCGCCGATATTGTCATAGAGGAACAGACCAAGCCGCAGCAGCCAGGCCGGGCGCAAGCCCTTGTGATGCGGCAGCACGAAGCGCAGGGGATGCACGATATGCGGCGCGATGGACCAGATGACTTCGCGCTCCATCAGCGCCTCGCGCACCAGCCGGAACTCGTAATATTCGAGATAGCGCAGGCCGCCATGGATCAGCTTGGTGGACCAGGACGAGGTGCCGCTGGCGAGATCGTTCATCTCGCACAGCCAGACCGAAAGGCCGCGCCCGGCGGCATCCCTGGCGATGCCGCAGCCATTGATTCCGCCACCGATGATGATGAGATCGTGCATGTTTTCCCTGAACCGCGATCCGCTTTTCGACACGCCCTTCGATACGCGGTTTCCGCCGGAAAGACAGCCCCCGCGAACAGATCGGGTTGACATCGGTCATACGCCGGGGTCCAGAAGCGGTCAGCACAAGCAACCGACTGGAGCGCCATGATGCCCGTCATCACCACAATCGAGGATCTGCGCGTTCTCGCCGAGCGGCGTGTGCCGCGCATGTTCTATGACTATGCGGATTCAGGTTCCTGGACCGAATCGACCTACCGCGCCAACGAGACCGATTTCGCCGCGATCAAGCTGCGCCAGCGGGTGGCGGTGAACATCGAGAAGCGCTCGGTGCGCACCAGCATGGTCGGCCATGACGTGGCCATGCCGGTGGCCCTTGCCCCCACCGGATTGACCGGCATGCAGCACGCCGACGGCGAAATCCTCGCGGCGAAGGCCGCGGAAGCGTTCGGCGTGCCCTTCTGCCTCTCCACCATGAGCATCTGCTCCATCGAGGATGTGGCCGAGAACACCACCAAGCCCTTCTGGTTCCAGCTCTATGTCATGCGCGACCGGGATTTCGTGGGTCGCCTGATCGACCGCGCCAAGGCTGCTGGCTGCTCAGCCCTTGTCGTGACGCTCGATCTTCAGGTGCTGGGGCAGCGCCACAAGGACATCCGCAACGGCCTCTCAGCGCCCCCCAAGCTGACCATCCCCAACATCCTCAACATGATGACCAAGCCGCAATGGTGCATGGGCATGCTGGGCACCAAGCGGCGCGAGTTCCGCAACATCGTGGGCCACGTGAAGGGCATCGAGAACATGGCCTCGCTCTCGGCCTGGACCGCCCAGCAATTCGACCCCAGCCTGAGCTGGGACGATCTGAGCTGGATCAAGGAGCGCTGGGGCGGCAAGTTGGTGCTCAAGGGCATTCTCGATGCCGAAGACGCACGGCTCGCGGTCAAGCATGGCGCTGATGCCATCATCGTGTCCAACCACGGCGGTCGCCAGCTCGATGGTGCCCCCTCGTCCATCTCCGCCCTGCCTGCCATCGCTGAAGTGCTGGCTGGAAAGAAGACCGAGGTCTGGATGGATGGCGGCATCCGCAGCGGCCAGGACGTGCTCAAGGCCGTGGCGCTTGGGGCCCGCGGCACGATGATCGGCCGCGCCTTCCTCTATGGCCTGGGTGCCATGGGCCAGGCAGGCGTGACCAAGGCGCTGGAGATCATCCACAAGGAACTGGATGTGACGATGGCGTTTTGCGGCAAGACAGACATCAGCCAGGTGGATCGCTCGATCCTGCTGTAAGGGCTACCCTGCTAGAAAAGTCCGGGAAGGCCGTCTTGGACGGGCTTGACCCGTCCATGCACGTCTTTTCCTGTCGCAACGCGACTGGCCTAACTCGCCAGCGCTTCCTTCTGCTTGCTGAAGCGCTTGCGGTCGTTGAGATCGAGATACATCTTGCGGATGCGGATCGATTTCGGCGTCACTTCCACCAGTTCGTCATCTTGAATCCACGCCAGCGCCTTTTCCAGCGTCATGCGGATCGGAGGCGTCAGGCGCACGGCTTCGTCCTTGCCTGCGGCGCGGATGTTGGTGAGCTTCTTGCCCTTCAGGATGTTCACCTCAAGGTCATTGTCGCGGTTATGGATGCCGATGATCATGCCCATATAGACCTTCCAGCCCGGCTCGATCATCATCGCCCCACGATCCTCGAGGTTCCACATGGCATAGGCCACGGCCTCGCCTGCATCATTGGAGATCAGGACGCCGTTGGTGCGGCCCGCCATCTCGCCCTTGTAGGGCTCATAGGCATGGAACAGCCGGTTCATCACAGCCGTGCCGCGTGTGTCGGTCATCAACTCGGACTGGTAGCCGATCAGCCCCCGGGTCGGAGCGTGGAAGACCAGGCGCAGGCGGTTGCCGCCCGATGGTTTCATTTCCAGCATGTCGGCCTTGCGCTCCGACATCTTCTGGATGACCACGCCGGAATACTCCTCATCCACGTCGATGAGGACTTCCTCGATAGGCTCCAGCGTCTGGCCCGTGGCCTCGTCCTTCTTCATCACGACGCGCGGACGCGACATCGCCATTTCGAAGCCCTCGCGGCGCATCGTTTCGATCAGGATCGCAAGCTGCAATTCACCACGGCCTGAAACGTGGAAAGCATCCTTCTCGGTGCTTTCCTCGATCTTCAGCGTCACATTGCCTTCCGCTTCCTTCAGCAGGCGGTCGCGGATGACGCGGCTTGTCACCTTGTCGCCTTCGGTGCCAGCCAGTGGGCTGTCATTGACGATGAAGCTCATGGTGACGGTCGGCGGATCGATGGGCTGTGCCGTCATCGCCTCGGTGATTTCAGGTGCGCAGAAGGTATCGGCCACGGACCCCTTGGACAGACCGGCGATGGCAACGATATCGCCCGCAACAGCCTCGTCGATGGGCTGGCGCTCGACCCCGCGGAAGGCCAGAATCTTGGAAATACGCCCTGTTTCGACGACAGAACCATCCTGCCCCAGCACCTTGATGGCCTGGTTCGGCTTGATCGAGCCGGACGTCACGCGGCCCGTGATCATGCGGCCCAGGAACGGATTGGCTTCCAGCAACGTGCCGATCATGCGGAAGGCGCCGGGCTCGGTCTTGGCCAGCGGCACATGCTTGAGCACCAGGTCGAACAGCGGCGCGAGACCCTGATCCTTCGGACCTTCAGCCGCTATATTCATCCAGCCCTCGCGGCCAGAACCGTAGAGGATCGGGAAATCAAGCTGGTCATCCGTGGCATCGAGCGCCGCGAAGAGATCGAAAACCTCGTTGATGACTTCCACATGGCGCGCATCCGGGCGATCCACCTTGTTGATCGCGACGATAGGGCGAAGGCCAAGCTTCAGCGCCTTGCCGACCACGAACTTGGTCTGCGGCATCGGGCCTTCAGCGGCGTCGACCAGCACGATCGCCGAGTCCACCATGTTGAGGATGCGCTCCACCTCGCCGCCGAAATCGGCGTGGCCCGGTGTGTCGACGATGTTGATGCGCGTGCCCTTCCACTCGACGGAGGTGCATTTCGCCATGATGGTGATGCCGCGCTCCTTTTCGAGATCGTTGGAATCCATCACGCGCTCGATGATGCGCGCGTTCTCGCGGAACGAGCCGGACTGGCCGAGCAGCTTGTCCACCAGCGTGGTCTTGCCATGGTCGACGTGCGCGATAATGGCGATGTTGCGAATTTCCATCGGAGCGATTCCCGTAATGTCCCGCCTGAGGCGGATAGGCGGCAAGCGGACCGCCCGGAATACTCCGGCAGGGCACGCGCTGATCCGCACGATAACTGAAAGACGAAGAGCGGCAGGTCGGAGGCCCAGGTTTTCAGCCCATCGCGCTCGATTGTGCGGCGCATTATCACGGGAGGGGCGCAGGAGCAACGGGTGATGGACGGCGAAACCGGGCCATCACGCCGCGGATGG
>JANNFV010000324.1:0-19291 GCA_031380285.1 Hyphomicrobiales bacterium
TGCTGCTGGACTTGCTGCCGCTGAAGCTCGCGTTTCTCTGGCGTCGCATCCAGACACCGCAACCCGTGGTCGCCGCCATCGACCGGATGATGCCGCTGGTGCGCATGTTGCGCCATGTCGATGGCTCCATCGCGCTGTTCAACGGCATGGGCGCGACACGGGCCGATTTCGTGGCTGCGATCCTGGCGCAGGACGACATCATGGCGCCAGCGCCCACCAACGCGCCCTATACCGGGTATCAGCGGGCCGAACACGCCGGGTCTGTCCTGCTGGTCGATGCCGCGGCTGCCCCAGCCCCACCGCTCGCTGCCCGCGCCCATGCAGCCCCCGCGGCGTTCGAATTTTCTGCCGATGGCTGCCGCATCGTGGTGAATTGCGGGGCGCCGCCCCCGCATCGGCCAGAATTGCTGCACTATTCCCGCCTCACGGCGGCGCATTCCACCCTGGTGGTGCAGGACGCCACAATCGGTCGCTTCACCCGCACCTCTGCCATGCGGGCGCTGGTCGGCGAGCAATTCACCGATGGCGCTCGCGAGGTGACGCTGCAGCGGGCCGACAGCCCCGAGGGCACGCTGATCGGCGTTGATCACGACGGCTACCGCAAGCCGTTCGGCGTGCTGCACCAGCGCAGGCTGGCCCTGTCCTCCGATGGAGCCCGGCTGGAGGGCGAAGACACGTTGAAGCCCATACGCCAGCGTGGCGAGCTGGATTATGTCCTGCGCTTTCACCTGCATCCGCTCGTCAAGACGGCGCTTGGTGCGGACGGGCGCAGTGTCATGCTCACATTGCCCAACCGCAGCATCTGGCAGTTCGAGGCGGATGGTCTTGACCTCGCCGTCGAGGAAACCGTGTTCTTTGCCAGCACCGAGGGGCTGCGGCGGTCCGAGCAGATCGTCGTCTCCGGCAATACGGCAGCGCATGCCAGAATTGCGTGGTCTTTCCGGAAAACCGCAAATCGGTGATGTTGTCCGGGGCACGGGCGTGATAGCCAGCCGGAAATCCTTCTGATCCTTCCCGGACTTGCCCATGCCCACCGAATTGCGCCGCATCACCCGTGCCCTTCTGTCCGTGTCCGACAAGACGGGCCTGCTCGAGTTCGCAGCCGCGCTCTCCGCACGCGGCGTGGAGCTCATTTCGACGGGAGGCACGCGCAAGACTCTGGCGGATGCAGGACTGCCCGTCATCGACATTTCCGAGGTGACGGGCTTTCCCGAGATCATGGACGGGCGGGTGAAGACCCTGCATCCGATGGTGCATGGCGGCCTCCTGGGCATTCGCGCCAACCCGGAGCACCAGGCAGCGATGTTCGCCCATGGCATCGCGCCCATCGACCTTCTCGTGGTCAATCTCTATCCCTTCGAGTCGACCGTGGCGAAGGGCGAGGATTTCGACACCTGCATCGAGAACATCGACATCGGCGGCCCCGCCATGATCCGGGCGGCCGCCAAGAACCACCCGGATGTGGGCGTGATCGTCGACACGTCGGATTACGCCACGCTGCTGGCCGATCTCGATGCCAATGACGGGCAGATGACGCTGACCCTGCGGCGCAAGCTCGCGCAGAAAGCCTATGCCCGCACTGCCGCCTATGACGCCGCGATCTCGAACTGGTTCGCGGCACAGCTCGGCGATGACGCTCCGGCGTTCCGCGCCTTTGGTGGCACGCTGGCGGAAGCCATGCGCTATGGCGAGAATCCGCACCAGGCAGCCGCCTTCTATCACGGTCCTGACCGACGCCCCGGCGTGGCGACGCTGCGGCAGCTCCAGGGCAAGCAATTGTCCTACAACAACGTCAATGACACCGATGCTGCCTTCGAACTCGTCGCCGAGTTCGATCCGGCCCGCACGGCAGCCGTTGCCATCATCAAGCACGCCAATCCCTGCGGTGTCGCCGAGGGCCGGACGCTGCGCGAGGCCTATGAAGCAGCGCTGCGTTGCGATCCGGTGTCGGCCTTTGGCGGCATCGTGGCGCTGAACCAGACGCTGGATGCCGACGCCGCCCGCGCCATCGTCGAGATCTTTACCGAAGTGATCATCGCGCCGGATGCGACCGAGGAGGCCCGCGCCATCGTCGCCACCAAGAAGAACCTGCGCCTGCTGGTGACGGGCGGTTTGCCGGACGCACGCCAGCGCGCCAAGACCATCCGCTCCGTCGCCGGCGGCCTCTTGGTGCAGGATCGCGACCATGCCGTGGTCGATGACATGGAACTCAAGGTGGTGACAGCGCGTGCGCCAACGACCGCCGAACTGGCCGACCTGCGCTTTGCCTTTCGCGTGGCGAAGCACGTGAAGTCCAATGCCATCGTCTATGCCAGGGCGGGCGCGACCGTGGGCATCGGCGCAGGACAGATGAGTCGTGTCGATTCGTCCCGCATTGCGGCGTGGAAGGCGCAAGAGGCCGCCAAGGCGCTGGGGCTGCCTGACAGCCTCGCCAAAGGCTCGGTGGTGGCGTCCGACGCCTTCTTCCCCTTCGCGGATGGCTTGCTGGCGGCAGCCGAAGCCGGGGCAACAGCCGTGATCCAGCCCGGCGGATCGATGCGCGACAACGAGGTGATCGACGCGGCCAACGCAGCAGGTCTGGCCATGGTGTTCACCGGCATTCGCCACTTCCGGCATTGAGGGCCGCACGCCAATCCGGGCCGCCAACACTGCGCTGCCATCATTTGAACACACCGACCCTTTGCCTTGTCTCGCTGTTTGCGGCAGACAGGGCGGTGGATGTCGGCTGAACAAGCGTCACTGGGCAAGAACTTCACGATCGTCGGCGGAGCCACGCTGGCCTCGCGGATGACGGGATTCGTGCGCGACATGCTCGTCGCCGCAACGCTGGGCGCGGGCGCGGTGGCGGATGCCTATGTCGCGGCGTTCCTGATCCCCAACCTGTTTCGCCGCCTTGTGGGCGAGGGCGCCTTCAACGCCGCCTATGTGCCGATCTTCGCCCGCCGCCAGGCCGAGGGCGGCACGCAATCCTCAGCCCGCTTCGCCGAAGCCGCCCTGTCGTTCCTGCTGGGTGTGGGCGTGGCGATCCTGCTCGTGGCGGAATTCCTGATGCCGGTCATCATCGGCGCGGTGGCTCCGGGCTTTCACGATCAGCCGCAGAAATTCACCGATGCGGTGGAATTCGGGCGCATCATGTTCCCCTTCGTGGCGGTCATCCTCATCGTCGCCGTGTTCACCGGCACCCTCAACGCCATCGGGCGCTATGCCATCGCGGCCTGGGCGCCTGTGCTGCTCAACATCTTCCTCATTGCCGCCCTGCTCTATGCGATGTCGGCTGGAATGCGCGGCAGCCGCGATGCGGGTTTCGTGCTGGTCTGGACCGTGCTGGGCGCGGGGCTGGTCAATCTCGTCATCGTCGGCACCACGGTGTGGTTCGCGGGTTATCACATCTGGCCGAGGATCCCGCGCTTCGATGCCGATCTGCGCCGCCTGATGCTGATCGCCCTGCCCGGCATCGCCATCGCCGGGGCGGGACACCTCAATGTCGTGGTGGCCGCGCAGATGTCATCCGGCACGCCGTCGGCTGTGTCCTGGCTGTATTTCGCCGAGCGCATCTTCCAGCTTCCCCTCGGTTTTGTCGCGGCGGCCATCGGCGTGGTGTTGCTGCCTGCCGTGTCGAAGCATCTGGCAAGCGGCGAGGTGGCGCAGGCGCGCCAGGCCGAAAGCCGTGCGCTGGAATTCGGCCTGCTCATCACCTTGCCCGCCGCCATCGCGCTGGCCCTGCTGGCCAAGCCCATCATCAGCATTCTTTATGAACGGGGCGCATTCACGGCGGAGGATTCGAACGCCGTCGCAGCCGTGTTGCGTGCGCTGGCGGTCGGTCTTCCCGCCTTCGTGCTCGTCAAGGTCTTCCTGCCGGCGTTCCTGGCACGCGAGGACATGAAGGGGCCACTCATTGCGGCTGTGCTGGGCATCGCGGCCAATATCGCCGTGTCGATGCTGCTGTTTCCGCACTATGGCTCCGTCGCGGCGGCCATGGGCGTTTCGACCTCGGCCTTCGTCAATGCATTGACGCTCTATCTCCTGCTGCTCAGGACAGGACGTTTCCGCCCCGACAGGCTGGCCCGCAGCCGCCTGCCTCGTGTGCTGCTGGTCTCGCTGCTGACCGGCGTGGCCATCTGGTTCCTGCATGAATTCGCCCGACCCTGGATGAAATCCACTCAGCCCTTCGCCGTGCGGGCTGGGGCATTGGCTCTCCTGTGCGGACTGGGCCTCGCCGTGCATGTGACGCTGGCGCAACTGCTGAAGGCGGCGGATTTGCTGCAGATCAGGACGGCCTTGCGCAGCTGATCGCTCGCGGTGATGTGTGCATCACCACAATTCATGTGGCGAATGGCGCAGAATCAAGCATTGTGTGCGCCGATTCTCCACAAGGCGGAACCCAGCATGGCCATCACAGTTTACGGCGTCTATCGCTCGCGCGCCACGCGCAACCTCTGGCTGCTGGGAGAGCTGGGCCTGCCCTTCACCCATGTCCCGGTGATCCAGGCCAACCGACTGGCCAAGCCCAAGGCCAAGGATGCGCCGCTCAACACCACCTCGCGCAAGTTCCTCAAGGTCAATCCCAACGGCCTGATCCCGTCGCTGAAGGACGGTCGGCTGGTGCTGCATGAATCGCTCGCCATCAATCTCTACCTCGCCCGCAAATATGGCCGCAGGCAGAAGACGGAACTGGGGCCGAAATCCGTGGCCGAGGAAGGTCTGATGACGATGTGGTCTGTTTGGGCCATGACGGAATGCGAGCCGCACACCATCCAGGTGCTCTACAACACCATCGGCAAGCCGGAGCCCGAGCGCGTGCCCGCGCTGGCCACCGCTGCTGCCGCCGCGCTCCAGCGTCCGTTCGATGTGCTGGAAGCCCATCTCAAGGCGGAGGGCGGCCATGTCGTGGGCAAGCGCTTCACAGTGGCCGACATCAACCTGGCTGAGGTGATCCGCTATGCCCAGCCGATGCCGGAACTGTTCGCCCAGCGCCCGGCCTTGAAGGCCTGGATCGACGCCTGCCAGGCCCGCCCCGCCTACAAGGCGATGATGGTCAAGCGCAACGCCGAGCCGCTCTGATCAACCACCGCTCCTCATCCTGAGCCTGTCGAAGGATAGGCCTGTCGAAGGATGGGCTTGTCGAAGGATGATCTGTCCAAGGCTCATGCAGCCCCTTTCCTGAAAGTTCGCCCTCGCCCTTCGACAAGCTCAGGGTGAGGGCTTAGTATGCGCATCATGACCAGCCCCGATCCCGAACTGCTCGAATCCGCCCGCAAGCTCTTCGCGGGCGAAGCCGACTTCATCTGGGGGTCCGACAAGATCAACGAATTGCCGCCGATGAAGCATCCGGAGATCGCCTTTGCCGGGCGCTCCAATGTGGGTAAATCCTCGCTGATCAATGCCGTGACGGGCCGCAACGCACTGGCCCGCACCTCGCACACGCCGGGGCGCACGCAGCAGCTCAACTTCTTCACCATCAGCGACCGGTTGGGCTTCGTGGATATGCCGGGCTATGGCTATGCCGCCGTGTCGAAGCAGAAGATCGCGAACTGGACCACCCTCATCCATGAGTATCTGAAAGGCCGCGCCAGCCTCGCCCGTGTCTATGTGCTGATCGACAGCCGCCACGGGCTGAAGGATCTCGACCTGGACATCCTCAAGCTGATGGACAAATCAGCCGTGTCCTACCAGATCGTCCTGACCAAGGCGGACCAGCTGAAAGGCCCGGCGCAGGAGGCCCGCATCGCAGAAGTGCGCGAGCTGATTTCGAAGCGTGTGGCGGCCTATCCCGAAGTTCTCATGACATCCAGCGAGACCGGGGCGGGCATCCCCGAATTGCGGGCCGCGATCCTCGCCCTGCTGCGCGAGCGCGGCGACAAGGGTTAACCTCAAAGCAGGCCGCTGCCGTCCCTCAGGCGCCGCAACCGCACATAGAGCGCGCCCGTGCCGCCATGATGCTGTGCCGCATCCTCGAAGCCCAGCACATAGCGGCGCTGGCCGGGATCGGAGAGCCAATGCGGCACCAGGCGCTTGAGAACGCCTTTTTCTCCATCCCTCGCCATCCCGCCCTTGCCGGTGATCACCATCACCACCACCGCGCCGTCATGCACCTTGCGGTGGATGAAGTTGAGGAGCGCACGATGCGCCTCGTCCTGCCGCATGCCGTGCAGGTCGAGCACGCCGTCGATGGGGGATTGCCCGCGCGACACGCGCTGGCGCATCCGCCGCTCCAGCGGCACCAGCGGCTTGATGCCGGGCTTCTGCGCCGGTTCGAAGGCCGCGCTGATGCTGAAGCTTTCCAGCTTTACCCCGGACTGGGGCACGGCAATCGGTTCGAGCTTTGGCATGGTCCGCCCCGGTAGCGGACGGATACTCTGCGCGACATGCGCCCACAAGGCGCGCTCTTCTGCTGACAGATGCGCCCGGCGCTTCATCGCGGCGTCTCGCGCGGCCACAGCACGACGAAGCGCATGGGATGGCGCAACACGCCTGCCCGCGAGCCAGCGGCAGCCCCTGAGCCATGATAGAGATCGGCCCGCGCCGGACCGAGGATGGCCGAGCCGGTATCCTCCGCGATCACCAGCTTTCGGAATGGCTCAGCCCCTGCAGCAAGCGGCAGATCCACCTCCATCCACACTGGCAAGCCATAGGCCCAGAGCGTCCTGTCCACCGCGATGGAACGCCACGGGGTCAGCGGCACGCCCGCGCCGCCGATGGGGCCGGAGGCGTCCGCCAATTCATCCGCCTTGCGGAAGAACACATAGCTCGCGTTCATGCCCATGATGCGCCGCGCTTCGACGGGATTGGCTCGCAGCCACGCCTTCAGTTTGTCCAGCGTGGCGTCTTCCAGCGGCAGCAAGCCCTCGCGCACCACGACACGGCCGATGGAGCTGTAGGGATGTCCGTTGCGCCCGGCATAGGCGATGCGGGTGACGCGCCCATCCGGCAGCTTCACCCGGCCCGAACCCTGGACCTGCATGAAGAACACCTCGACCTCGTCCTTCAGCCAGAGGATGGGCTGGGCCAATGTCCCGAGCTCGCCCCGCCAGATCGCGGCGCGGTCCGGATAGATTTCATGCCCGCCATCAACCCGGCGACGCGCCGCGGCAAAACCCTCGGGCAGGCCGGGCCATGTCTCGCCCTGCGGAATGGTCACGAGATCAGGCGGACGCGCCAGCAGCGGAGCCTGGAACGCGTCGCTGCGCACCAGCGATCCTTCCGTTTCCGGCTCGTAATAGCCCGTCAGGAAGCCCGATCCGGATTGCGGGATGATTTCGACCGGATCAAACCAGCGCTCGAAGAACGCCCGCGCCTCTGCCGTAGTCGTGACCGAAAGCCTGCGTGCCACGCCGCAGACCTTGCGCAGGGCGACAGGAGGCTTTGCCCCTTCCCGCAGCACGGCAGCACCGCTCGCCAGAGCCGCGCAGTGCTTCTCGAAGACACGCCACGCCGCGAGGTGATCATCCCGCACCAAGTCGGTCAACGCGTAGAAAGTCATCGGATTCGCCCTGGCTTCCTTCAGCGGAGGCAATGGTTCAGCCATGGTGGACATGCCGATGATCGTGCTCAGGACGAGGCAGGCCAGCGCGATGATTCGCGCGCGCAACGGCCTGCCCACACTCAGCCATTGCTCTCGGTCGCCACGAGCTTCCAGTTCGGATCGCGCGAGGTCACGTCGCGTGCAAAGGTCCAGATGTCGTTGACATCGGCGATCTTGTCAGCGCTGCCATCAACGACTACCCCGTTCTTGTCCCGCACCACAGTGATCAGCTTGGAGCGGAAACTGAGCGTCACATGGGCGGATTTATCGCGCATCTCGGCGGCAACGAGATCAGCCTTGTCGATGGAAACGAAGGTGGTCTCCGACGTTTCGCCCCGGCCCTCGCGCTCGGTGATCGCACCGGCAAAGCCATCGAGCACCTCCTTGCCGAGGAAGCTCTTCAGCGTCTTGCGATCACCCTTCGAATAGGCCTGCACGATCATCTCGTATGCTCCCTTGGCACCACCTACAAAGGAGGCGGCGTCAAACGAGGGGTCGGCCTGCAGGATGGCATCCAGCCCATTGGCCAGCGGCGTTCCCGCAGCGGCGAGGCCCAGCCAGCGCTCGGCCTGCGTCATCTCTGGCTGAGGAGGAATCGGCGGCGGCTTGATGCCGTTGGGGAACGGCACCACGTTTTCAGGCGGCTGAGCGGGCTTCTGCCGCTCCTCCATCTCGCGCTGGATGACCTCGGGCGGGCGCTCGAAGCCTGTCCTGGTGCCCAGCACGGATCTGAGCTTGATGATGACAAAAACTGCCAATCCCAGAAAGACCAGTGTGAGGATGAGATCATTTCCGCCCGACATTGTTTCGCATTCCGTTTGGGTTGGCACCTTGCGTCGCCTTGAATCGGCTGGGCGCACCGCGCATATGTGGGCAAGTTGCGTATCATCCGCCAGTGCTTCCCACAAGATTTCGCCCTGATCACACGTTTCCGTCCTGTTTTCGCAATTCACCCTTCCTCACACCGGTCCAAAACCCTGCGCCCCAGCTCACCCCTCTTCGGCCTGATCATCCTCGCGGCGTGGATCGCAGCCGAGATCATGGCGTTCAACCTGGTGGCAGGCTGGACCGGTGGCAGCCTGGCGTTTTTTCTGTTCCTGATGAAAACAGTGCTCGGCACGCTCTTCGTCACCCGTGTCATCCGGCAGAAGCTGTCCGGCCTGCTGCGCCGGGGCGGCGGCGGCATCATCCTTGACGGCAGGACCGCCAGCGAAGCCTGGCTGAAGGGCCTTGGCGGCATCCTGCTGATCATCCCGGGCTTTCTTGCGGGCGTTGCCGGATTGGCGCTGCTCACGCCCTCCGTGCGGCACTGGTTTGTGCGGCGCAGCGCGGCCCGCAGGCAGGACCCGCGGGAGATCGACCTGTCGAACAAGGACTGGCGGGAAGTGCCCGATGCCTCGCCAAAGCGCGTCAGGCGTCGCAAGTCCACCGAGACGGACTGATCGGTAAAGCGGCAGATCGCTGGATAAACAGGCATAACGCCGACAATGCTGATCGAGCCAGCCGCACGCTGCCCAAGTTGCAGGCTGTCTGCGCATAATCTGGCCAATCACGCCCCGCTGGCATGACACTTGCTGTCTTACGTCGAGTTTCACAATCCGACGAGGGTTATCATGTCGTCAGCATTCCAGGACGCGTTCAGCAGCAAGTTCCGCTTGTCACGCAGAGGCTGCAATTGCGGCCAGCACGCCAGCCAGGCCGCCCATGACGCGGCACTGGTGCCAACCGTCGCCCAGAGCGCCGATGGTCAACTCCGGCGCGTGATCGAAGGTGCCGTGATGCGCGCGCTCTTCCCTGTCGATGCCGAGCGCCGCAATTTTCTCAGGGCTGTCGGTGCCACCACGGCCTCCGCTGCCCTTGGCGCCCTCTTCCCCATCGCCACCGCAACCGATGCCTTCGCCCAGGGCGGTGCCATCGAGAAGAAAGACCTGAAGATCGGCTTCATCCCGATCACCTGCGCCACGCCCATCATCATGGCCTCCCCCATGGGTTTCTATGCCAAGCAGGGCCTGAATGTCGAAGTCATCAAGACAGCGGGCTGGGCGGTGATTCGCGACAAGGCGATCAACAAGGAATACGACGCCGCACACATGCTCGCCCCCATGCCTCTCGCGATTTCGCTCGGCATCGGCTCCAACCCCATCCCCTACACGATGCCTGCCGTCGAGAACATCAACGGGCAAGCCATCACGCTCGCCAACAAGCACAAGGAGCGGCGCGATCCCAAGAGCTGGAAGGGTTTCAAATTCGCGGTCCCCTTCGATTTCTCCATGCACAACTACCTGCTGCGCTATTATCTGGCCGAGCATGGGCTCGATCCGGACACAGACGTGCAGATCAGGTCAGTGCCCCCACCCGAGATGGTCGCCAATCTCAGGGCGGACAACATCGATGGCTTCCTGGGACCGGACCCCTTCAACCAGCGGGCTGTGTTCGACGGGGTCGGATTCATCCACATCCTGTCGAAGGAACTGTGGGACGGCCATCCCTGCTGCGCCTTCGCGGCCTCCCGCGAGTTCGTGACCACGATGCCCAACACCTATGTGGCACTGCTCAAGGCGATCATCGAGGCCACGGTCTTCGCCTCCAAGGCCGAGAACCGCAAGCCGATCGCCACGGCGATTGCGCCAGCAAACTACCTGAACCAGCCCGAGACAGTGCTGGAGCAGATTCTCACCGGCACCTATGCCGACGGGCTGGGTCAGGTGAAGCGTGATCCCAACCGCGTCAATTTCGACCCGATCCCCTGGGACAGCTTCGCCATCTGGATCCTCACCCAGATGAAGCGCTGGGGCCAGCTCAAGGGCGATATCGACTACAAGGCCGTGGCCGACCAGATCTATCTGGCAACCGACGCCCGCAAATTGATGCGCGAGATGGGACTGACGGTGCCTGAAGCCACGACCAAGACCTTCTCGGTGATGGGCAAGCCGTTCGATGCCACCAGGCCGAACGAGTACATCGCCTCCTTCGCCATCAAGCGGACCTGAGCCATGCATTCCTGGCCGTTGCAGGCGCGGGCCTCGCTCGTTTCCATGCTGATCCTGGTTGTGCTGGGCCTTGCCTGGCATATCGGCGTCAATACGGGCGGGGGCACGGGCCAGGCGAACATCGATCCCGAATACGCCAAGCTCATCGGCGCCGCCGCCAACACCGGCAAATCCGCCATGCCAGGGCCTCTCGATGTGCTCGCCAAGATCGGGCAGCACCTGAAGGAGCCATTCTACGATCGTGGCCCCAACGACAAGGGCATCGGCATCCAGCTGGCGTATTCCATCGGGCGCGTTCTGCTGGGCTATGGCATCGCGGTGCTTGTCGCCATTCCGCTCGGCTTCCTCATCGGCATGTCGCCGCTGATGAACCGGGCGCTCGATCCCTTCATCCAGATCATGAAGCCGGTGTCACCGCTGGCCTGGATGCCGCTGGCGCTCTACACCATCAAGGACAGCGCCATCTCCTCGATCTTCGTGATCTTCATCTGCTCGCTCTGGCCCATGCTGGTGAACACGGCCTTCGGCGTGTCGAGCGTCCGCAAGGAGTGGCTGAACGTGGCCCGCACGCTGGAGGTCGGCAGCGTCCGCCGCGCCTTCACGGTGATCCTGCCAGCGGCGGCTCCCACCATCCTGACCGGCATGCGCATTTCCATCGGCATTGCCTGGCTGGTGATCGTGGCGGCCGAGATGCTCGTGGGCGGCACCGGCATCGGCTATTTCGTCTGGAACGAGTGGAACAACCTCTCCATCACCAATGTCATCACCTCCATCATCGTCATCGGCCTGGTCGGCATGATCCTCGACCAGATGCTGGCCCGCGTGGCGAAGCTTGTGACCTATCCCGAGTGAGTGACATGCAGGAAATGGCCAATTCCCCCAGATATATCTCCATCGAAGGCATCGCCCGGCATTTCGATGCGCCCGGCGGTGGCAGAACCACCGTGTTCGAGGATGTCTGGTTCCCCGTCGCCAGGGGAGAATTCGTCTGCATGATCGGCCATTCCGGCTGCGGCAAGACCACGGTGCTCAACATCCTCGCGGGCCTCGACCTGCCGGATGGTGGCGTGGCCGTGGTCGACGGCGAGGCCATCGAAGGCCCCTCCCTCAACCGCGCCGTCATTTTCCAGAGCCACGCCCTGCTGCCCTGGCGTTCCGTGCTGGGCAACGTGGCCTATGCCGTTTCGTCGAAATGGCGGGACTGGAGCCGGGCAAAAATCGAGGAACATGCGAAGAAATTCATCGCCCTGGTCGGCCTTGCAGGATCGGAGTTGAAAAAGCCCGCACAGCTCTCGGGTGGCATGAAGCAGCGCGTCGGCATTGCCCGGGCGCTGTCCATCGAGCCGAAGATCCTGCTGATGGACGAGCCGTTCTCGGCGCTCGATGCGCTGACGCGCGGCAACCTGCAAGACGAGGTGCGCCGCATCTGCCTCGCCACCAACCAGACCGTGTTCATGATCACCCACGATGTGGACGAGGCGATCTATCTCGCGGACAAGATCGTGCTGATGACCAACGGTCCCCATGCCATGGTGGCGGAGATTGTCGCCAATCCGCTGCCGAAGGACCGCCAGCGCCATGAGGTGCACAAGCACCCGCATTATTATGCCCTGCGCAATCACCTCATCGATTTTCTGGTCACCCGCTCGAAGACCTTCAAGGACGAGATTCCGGCGGATTACGACCGGCGCAAGCCACCCGTCGTCAGCCCGGTTGCGCAACCCCTGCCGGTTCCGCCTCCCGCAACGAAACGCGCGGCAGCCTGACCGCGCTTGCGCCCTCGCAACACACCATCCCAAAGAAGGAGACGTTCATCATGAAGCGCGCCGACCTCACCGAAAAGATCCTCGACATCAAGCGCGAGAAGGGCTGGACCTGGAAGCACATCACCGACGAGATCGGCGGCATGGCGCCTGTCCTCGTTGTCAGTGCACTGCTGGGCCAGATGAAGCTCGTCAAGCCCCTGGCGGCCAAGGCAGCAGCACTCTTTGGCCTGAGCGCCACGGAGCAGGCGATGCTCAACGAGGTGCCTTATCGGGGCACGACGATGCCGCCGACCGATCCCCTGATCTACCGTTTCTACGAGATGGTGATGGTCAACGGGCCGGCCTGGAAGGCGCTGATCGAGGAGGAGTTCGGTGACGGCATCATGTCCGCTATCGATTTCGATTTCGACATGGAGCGCGTCGCCAATCCCAAGGGCGACCGTGTCAAGTTCACCATGACCGGCAAGTTCCTGCCCTATAAATATTACGGCAACGAACAGGGCATCCCGGACTACGGCTTCAAGGAAAGCTGAGGGACAGTTACCCGACGTCACGGCCGGGTTGACCCGGCCACCCCCGTTTCGATGCAGAAAGACGTGGATGTCCGTGTCAGGCCAGGGCATGACGGGCTTCGAACAGCATTACCCTGGGTTTCAGCATCTGCTGCTGCAACACGTCTTGTCGATGATCGGCAAGACGTGGTAGCGCGGCTGCCGAAACATTCGTTCCACAGGCAAAGGACTGCACGATGTCGACCAATGGAAACGGCGCAATGGGCGCCCCTCCCGCCGGACCAGCCCTCAACGCGCTCGGACAGTACATCAAGGATTTCTCCTTCGAGAACCCCAACGCGCCCCAGTCCCTGGGACCACAGCAGAATGGTCCGCAGATCAGCATCCAGGTCAATGTCAACGCCAAGCAGCTGGCGGAGACGGATTTCGAGGTCGAGATCAAGCTGGATGGCGGCGCGGGCGAAGGCACCGGCACGCTGTTCAAGTTCGACCTGACCTATTGCGGAATCTTCCGCGCCATCAACGTGCCGCCCGAGCAACTGGGCGCTGTCGTGATGATCGAATGCCCTCGCCTGCTCTTCCCGTTTGCACGCCAGATCATCGCGGACGCCGTGCGCAATGGCGGCTTCCCGCCGCTCTACATCGACCCCATCGACTTCGGTGCGCTCTATGCCCAGCGCATGCAGGGCGAAGCTGCGGCACCCGCCGTCAGCTGACGGCACATGCGCCTGACGCTCACGACATGGAACATCAACTCGGTGCGCTTGCGCATCGACCTGGTGGGGCGCTTCGTGGCGGACACCGCGCCGGACGTGCTGTGCCTGCAGGAAACCAAATGCCCGGATGACCAGTTCCCGCTGGCCGCGGTGAAGGCCATGGGTTTCCGGCACTGGGCCTTTGCCGGGCAGAAGGGCTACAACGGCGTGGCTATCTTTTCGCGCTTTCCGTTGCTCGATGTCGAGAAGCAGAGTTTCGGCGGTGTCGATCAGGCCCGCCATATCGCTGCCATGCTGGGCGAGGAGGCCGGGGCGGCCGCTGGCCTCACGGTGCACAATTTCTACGTGCCAGCAGGCGGCGATGTCGCGGACCGCACAGTCAATCCGAAATTCGGCCACAAGCTCGATTTCCTCGGCGACATGACGGCCTGGTCAGCCAACGCGCGGGACAGCCGCCGCAAGAGCATCCTCGTCGGCGATCTCAACATCGCGCCCTACGAAACCGATGTCTGGAGCCACAAGCAATTGCTCGATGTCGTCAGCCACACGCCGGTCGAAACTGCTGGCCTTGAAGCCATGCGCCTCGCAGGCGGCTGGATCGATGCGGTGCGCCAGGTCAAGCCGGAGCCGGAGCGCGTCTATTCCTGGTGGAGCTACCGCGCCGCGGATTGGGCTGCCGCCGACAAGGGGCGGCGTCTCGACCATGTCTGGAGCACAGCGGACCTTGGCCCCAACATCTCGACGGCCCATGTCAGCCGCGACGCACGGGGCTGGGACAAGCCTTCCGATCACGCGCCGGTGACGGTGCAGTTGGAGTTCTGAATCCGGTCAATCCGCGTCCGGCAACAGGGCATGCACCCGCGCCAGGCCCTGGCCGACCGCTGCGGCCTGGCGCTGCATATGGGCCTGCAGGCGCGCTGCCGTTTCAGGAAACTCGACCAGCACGCGCCGCATGAGATGGCGGGGAATGCGGCGCACCACCGTTGGCTCCAGCATGGTGGCCGTGGCAGGGCGTCGCGTCTCGGCAAACAGCGCCGCCTCGCCGATCAACGCCGCCGGGCCATAGGTCTCGCTCACGCCGGAGCCGGACAGCACCAGCGAGCCCGAGGCGATGAAATAACCCCCATCCGAGACCTCATCCTCGCGAAACAGCACATCGTCCTTGCGCAGGATGCGCGTATCGGAGGAAAACGCGATCAGGCGCAGCGCCTCGTGATCGAAGAGGGCGAGAACGGGGTTGCTCTGCAACTGTGCGATTTCGGACTCGAGCGACATGATGCGCCCCTTTCTCGAGGGATCAACGGACGTTCAGGGCACCAGCTTGTAGCCGCCCGCATCGGTGACGAGGATCTTGGCCTGGCCGGGATCCTTCTCGATCTTCTGGCGCAGGCGATAGACATGGGTCTCCAGCGTATGCGTCGTCACGGCCGCGTTGTAGCCCCAGACCTCCTGCAGCAGCACGTCGCGCTGCACCACGCGCTGCCCGGCGCGGTAGAGATAGCGCAGGATCGAGGTTTCCTTCTCGGTCAGCCTGATCTTGCTGCCCTTCTCGGTCAGCAGCAATTTGGCACCGGGCCGGAAGACGTAGGGGCCAAGGTTGAACTGCGCATCCTCGCTCGCCTCATACTGGCGCATGTGGGCGCGCACGCGCGCCAGCAGCACTGCGAAACGGAAAGGCTTGGCCACATAATCATTGGCACCCGCCTCGAGGCCCAGCACCTGATCCGCCTCGGTGTCGTTGGCGGTCAGCATGATGATCGGGCTCTTGAAGCCGTTCTTGCGCATCACGCGCACGGCCTCGCGACCGTCCATGTCGGGCAGACCCACATCCATCACCACGAGGTCGACATGGTCTCCCTTGACCGCCTGCATGCCCTCGCTCGCGGTTCCGGCCTGTGTGATGCCGAACTCTTCGTGCAGTTGCAGCTGCTCGGCCAGCAGGGTGCGCAGCTCGACATCATCATCGACCAGCAGGATCCGCTTCACATTGCTCATTGATTTCCTGGCTCCCGCCCCTCGTCGTCACGAAATATCATGATAGACAGCCTGCACCACAAGGGAAGTGTCACTACAGGGGAAGTTCCACCATGGCGAGGTTGCAACGCCGCCCTCCGCGATCACGCACGATCACAAATGCGACAATTCGTTACATTTCCGTGATGTCGCTGCCAGGAAACCCGCGCCAGGGCCGCCTGACAGCCGGGAATCTGCGGTTGCGCTGCGCCCTTGGCAAGGGCGGGGTATCGACCCGGAAGCGCGAGGGTGATGGCGCGACGCCTGTCGGCAGCTTTGCCCTCCGCAGGCTCTGGTATCGCGGCGACAAGGGGCCGCGCGCGAACAGTGGCCTGCCGCAACGGTCCATCCGCCCAGCCGATGGCTGGTGCGATGCGCCTGGCCACCCCCGTTACAACCGCCCGGTCCGGCTGCCCTTTCTGGCAAGCCATGAGCGGCTGTGGCGCGACGACCATGTCTATGACGTTGTGATCGAGATCGGCTGGAACGACCGCCCGGCCATTCCCGGGCGCGGCTCTGCCATCTTTCTGCATCTGGCGAGGGGTGGCTATTCACCGACGGAGGGTTGCGTGGCGATCAGCGCTCGCGATATGCGCAAGCTCCTGCCGCTGATCGGCCCCCGCACCAGGATCACCATCCGATGACACGCACCTTGAAGGGCGCCCTGCTCTTCGACATCGACGGCACGCTGACCGATACCGATCCGCTGCACATCCGCGCCTTCAACGCCATGCTGGCCCAATTCGGCCGCAGCATCACGGCGGAGGACTATTTCGCCCGCGTCATGGGCTTTACCAATGCGGAGATCATGCGGGATTTCTTTCCCGAGAAACCTGTAGCGGAACCCAAGGCGCTGGCGGACTGGAAGGAAGCGGCCTTCCGCGATCTCGCCCAGACAGAACTGCATCCGACACCCGGCCTGGTCGATCTGATGGACTGGGCCGATGCCCACGCCATTCCGATGGCGGCGGTCACCAATGCGCCAGCAGCCAATGTCGAACTGATGCTGACTGGGCTGGGCGTGAAGCACCGCTTCCGGACCATCGTGATCGGCGATGAGCTGCCCCGCGGCAAGCCTGACCCAATGCCTTATCTCGTGGCGGGCGAACGATTGGGCATGGATTGCCGCCACTGCATCGCCTTCGAGGATTCACGCTCCGGCATGCGCTCGGTCAGTGCGGCGGGTGCTTTCGGCATCGGGATGCTGTCGAGCTTGCCGGAGGAGGAACTGGTGAAGGTGGGAGCGCGGTTTGGCGTGAAGGATTTCGCGGATGCGCGGTTGCGGGGGGTGATTCTGGAACAGTTGGCTGGTTAGTCGCCACCCTCTCCCCGTCCTTCACGGGGAGAGGGCAGGGTGAGGGGCAAGGTGAATTCACGCTGCGTCCGCTCACCCTGCCCCTCATCCGCCCTTCGGGCACCTTCTCCCCGTCAGGACGGGGAGAAGGAAAAGGTCTCACCGCCCTCCGAAAATCGCGCTCCCCACCCGTACATGCGTGGCACCAAGCTGCACAGCCGCTTCGTAATCCGCGCTCATCCCCATGGACAGCAGCGGCAGGTCGAGCTCTCGCGCCAACCGGTTGAGCAGGCCGAAATGCGGGCTGGGCGGCTGCTCTGCCGGGGGAATGCACATCAGCCCGCTGATCGCCAGCCCATGGACCTCGCGACAGCGCTTGACGAAGGCCGCCGTTTCTCGTGGATCGATCCCACCCTTCTGCGGCTCCAGCCCCGTATTGACCTGCACGAACAGCAGCGGCTTGCGTCCGATTTTCGCGATGGACTTGGCCAGCGCTGCCGCCAGACTTTCACGGTCCAGCGTGTGGATGGCGTCGAACAGCTTCACCGCATCATCCGCCTTGTTGGATTGCAGCGGCCCGATCATGTGGACCTCTGCGTCCGGAAAGCGCTCGCGCAGTTCAGGCCACTTCGCCTTGGCTTCCTGCACGTAATTCTCGCCGAAGACACGCTGGCCCGCGTCCAGAACCGGCAGAATCGCCTCGGTTGGAAATGTTTTCGAGACAGCAATCAGGGTGGCTGACCCGGGCTTGCGGCCAAAATCCGCTTCGGCCCGCGCGACAAGGGCGCAGATGCGGTTCAGGTTGTCGACAGAGGCGCTCATCCCTGCTTCACAAGACGATTGTGCCGGGCAACGCAAGCGAATTGCACCTCCGAGCCATGTTGACCCCGCCGAAGCTTTCGTGTCCAAGACGGGACATCCAGAACCCTTGATATCCATGTCCCAGAACCGCGAATTTACCCGCTACAACGCCCGTGAGTCAGAGCCGAAATGGCGCAAGGTCTGGGACGAGCGCAAGCTCTTCCAGACCAAGAACGACGACCCGCGCCCGAAATACTACGTGCTCGAGATGTTCCCCTATCCCTCCGGGCGCATCCATATGGGCCATGTGCGCAACTACGCCATGGGCGACGTGGTGGCGCGCTACAAGCGGGGCAGGGGCTTCAATGTGCTGCATCCCATGGGCTGGGACGCTTTCGGGATGCCGGCTGAAAACGCCGCGATGCAGAACAGCACGCATCCCGCCACATGGACCTATGCCAACATCGCCGCGATGAAGGCGCAACTGAAGTCGATGGGCCTGTCGCTCGACTGGGACCGCGAGTTCGCGACCTGCGATCCCTCCTATTACAAGCACCAGCAGGCGATGTTCATCGATTTCATCGCGGCAGGCCTGGTGGAGCGCAAGGTGTCTCGGGTCAACTGGGATCCGGTCGACCAGACCGTGCTCGCCAACGAGCAGGTGATCGACGGGCGCGGCTGGCGCTCGGGTGCGCTGGTGGAGCAGAAGGAACTCACCCAGTGGTTCATGAAGATCACGGATTACGCTGGCGAGCTTGACGCCGCGCTCGACACGCTCGACCGCTGGCCGGAAAAGGTGCGCCTGATGCAGCGCAACTGGATCGGGCGATCCGAGGGCCTGCTGCTGCGCTGGGCGCTCGATGAAGCGACCGCGCCAAAAGGCTTTTCTGAACTCGAAATCTACACCACGCGGCCGGACACGCTGTTCGGGGCCAGTTTCATGGCGATCGCGCCGGATCATCCGCTGGCGAAGGAAGCCTCGAAGACAAACAAGGCGCTCGCCGATTTCTGCGAGGAATGCCGCCGCATGGGCACCTCCGTCGCCACACTCGAAACTGCCGAGAAGAAGGGCTTCGACACCGGCATCAGGGCCGTGCATCCCTTCGATCCCGCGTGGAAAGTCCCGGTCTATGTCGCCAACTTCATCCTGATGGATTATGGCACGGGTGCCATCTTCGGCTGCCCCTCCGGCGACCAGCGCGACATCGAGTTCGCCACCAAATACCGCCTGCCGATCCTCCCGGTCATTGTGCCGCGGGACGAAGCCAGCCGCGCCAATGCCCTGCGGGACATTGCCGAAGGCAAACCCTTTGTGGATGACGGCGTGATGATCAACTCGCGCTTCCTCGACGGCATGGATGCGGCATCGGCTTTCAAGGCCGTCGCTGATCGTCTCGCAGCCGAATCGATGGGCAATCGCCCGGTGGCGAGCCGCAAGGTGAACTACCGCCTGCGCGACTGGGGCATCTCGCGCCAGCGCTACTGGGGTTGCCCCATTCCGGTGATCCACTGCGAAGCCTGCGGTGTGGTGACGGTGCCGAAAAAGGATCTGCCGGTCAAATTGCCCGACGATGTCACTTTCGACCGTCCCGGCAACCCGCTCGATCATCACGCGACATGGAAGCACGTGGACTGTCCACAATGCGGCCTCAAGGCCCGTCGCGAGACCGACACGAT
>JANNFV010000186.1:0-5561 GCA_031380285.1 Hyphomicrobiales bacterium
GGATGCTGAACGCTATAAGACCGGCTGTCCGACCTGTCGTCCGAGGAACCCATGCTGGCTCGCATCTACCGCCCCGCCAAGACAGCCATGCAGTCCGGTTCCGCCAAGTCCGTGCGCTGGCTGCTGGAATATGACGCCGAGGCGGACCGCACGGTCGAGCCCCTGATGGGCTGGACGTCGAGCGGCGACATGAACAGCCAGATCAAGCTGTGGTTCGACAGCAAGGACGAAGCGGTGGCCTATGCCGCCCGCAACGGCATCGCCTATCGCGTGGAAGAACCGCGGGAGACAACGCACAAGGCCGTGTCCTATTCGGACAATTTCAAGTTCACCCGCCAGGGCCAGTGGACGCATTGAGCTGCGGGTTCCGTCTTCCGTAGGACGTCGTTGCACTGCCATTTTGCGTCCTTCGAGGCTCGCTATCGCTCGCACCTCAGGATAAGGAAACATGTGCCTTGCAAGACCCTGAAGTCCTCATCCTGAGGTGCGACGTAGCGAAGCGCAGGAGCCTCGAAGGACGCACAACAGCGGTGCAGCACGACCCGAGGGACCGTGGACCAGCATCTCGCTTGACGCCTATGCCCAAGCCACTAGAGAATTCCGTCTGTTGGTCCCATAGCTCAGCTGGATAGAGCAACTGCCTTCTAAGCAGTAGGTCGCTGGTTCGAATCCAGCTGGGGCCGCCATTCTGGCTCAGGCCATGCAATCTTGAAGAACGAGAAGGATTTGCAGTTGGCCCTTGCTTCGCTTCCCGACGATGCAGCCTTCACGACGCGCCTGTCGGCAACCGTCGAGCGCTGGCTGGGTTGGCTGACCCTCTCGCATGGCCGTGCCATGGCTGCGCTGCTGGTGCTGTCGCTCCTGCTGTTCACGCCGGGGCTGTTCACCTTGCAGCCCATGGATCGCGACGAGCCGCGCTTTGCCCAGGCCACCAAGCAGATGCTGGAAACGCGGGATTTCGTCGATATCCGCTTCCAGGAAGAGGCTCGGCACAAGAAGCCGGTCGGCATCTACTGGCTGCAATCCGCGAGTGTATCCGTGGCAAGGGCGCTGAACGCGCCCGATGCCTTGCGCACCATCGGCTTCTATCGCCTGCCATCCTGGCTTGCGGCCATCGGATCGGTGCTGCTGCTGTATTGGGGCGCCTTGGCCTTCCTGTCGCGGCGGGGTGCCTTCGTTGCCGCCGCCTTGATGGCATCGACCGTCCTGATCGGCGTGGAGGCGCGATTGGCCAAGACGGATGCGGCGCTGCTCTTCACCTGTCTCGTCGGCTTCGCCGTGCTCGCACGTCTGTGGTTTTCCGCCGTCAGTCCGCAGACCGCTCAGCCGCTTACGCCGTGGCATGTCTGGGCCTTCTGGCTTGCCATGGGTGCGGGTGTGCTGATCAAGGGACCGATCACGCCGATGATCATCTTCCTTCCAGCCCTTGCCCTGTCGCTGCGGGAGCGATCGGGCCGCTGGCTGCTTCCCCTGCGGCCATGGCTCGGCCTGCTGATTGTCGCTGTGATGGCCGCGCCATGGCTTGTCGACATCGCGCTGAAGACCGGCGGATCGTTCTTCGCGGACAGCGTCGGCAAGGACATGCTCGGCAAGGTGGGCCAGGGGCAGGAGCGCCATTGGGGACCACCGGGTCTTTACGCCACGCTGTTCTGGGCCACGGCCTGGCCCCTGGCGGTGTTCATGGCGCTGGCGTTTCGCTTCACCTGGCGTGAGCGCCGCGACGATGCGGTGGCGTTCCTGCTGGCCTGGATCATCCCCTGCTGGGTGATCTTCGAGGCGGTCCAGACCAAGCTGCCGCACTACGTCCTGCCGCTCTATCCCGCCATCGCCGTACTGGCCGTGATGGCAGTGGAGCGCGATGGAATCCCATTTGCTTGGCGATCCGCAAAATGGGTGGCGGCGCTGGCGCTGCTTGTGCCGATATTGCTGCTGGTCGCAGGCATTGGCGGATTCTGGTATTTTGATCGGGCGCTGCCCTCGCTGGCCCTGCCATTCCTGCTGATAGCCTCAGCCTTTGCCTTTGTGGCGATGCGCGCGCTGCAAAGGGCAGAACCCATGGCCGGTGCCGCACTGCTGGTGGCCTCAGCCCTCAGCCTCACGGTCGCGGCCTATCCCTTCGGCATGCCGCAGCTCCAGGCCATCAACCTGTCGAAGCGCTTGGCCCAGGCCGCAAGCGAGGTGGCGTGCACCACGCCACGCTATGCGAGCGCGGGATACAACGAACCCAGCCTGGTGTTTCTGACGGACACCGGGATCGATCTGGTGGATGGCCGCTCTGCTGCCTCTATATTCGCGGCACCAGGTTGCGCCATCGCCTTCGTGGAGCAGCGCCATCAGGCGGGTTTTGATACGGGTCTCGAGTCTGTGGCGGAAAAGCCGTCGCTGCGAACGCGGGTGAAGGGCATCAACATCAATTCCGGTCGCACGCTCGATATCGGCGTCTATGGCCGCGAGAAATAGCCGCGCAGGACAATTGCTTGAATCTCTGTCAGGACTCCCTTCCCCCTTGCGGGGAAGGGTCGGGGATGGGGGTGGTGCAGAATCGAGCGCCGAGCATCCCTTTCACGACCCCCACCCCTAACCCCTTCCCGCAGGGGGGAGTGGAAAAGACAACAGTTTGATATCTGCAAGCAATGAAACTGGTTGTCCCCTGAAAACAGTTGCAAGCGCAACCATTTCTGCCGATAGGTCGGTGTGATGTCGGCCCACAAGACGATCTATCAATATGGCTATCGCCGCTCGTCCGATCAGGACAGGGCCGGTCCGGCGCATCACTCCGTTGTCATCATCGGGGCAGGGCCGGTTGGCCTGTCGCTGGCGGTTGATCTGGCACAACGTGGCATTCCGGTGCTGCTGCTCGACGATGCCGACCGCATCGGCGAGGGCAGCCGCGCCATCTGCTTCGCCAAGAAGACGCTGGAGATCTTTGACCGGCTGGGATGCGCAGCTCCCATGCTCGACAAGGGCGTGCGCTGGTCGGTGGGGCGCGTGTTCCAGGGCGAGGATGAGCTGTATAGCTTCGACCTGCTGCCCGAGACCGGCCACAAGATGCCGGCTTTCATCAACCTGCAGCAATATTATGTCGAAGGCTTCCTCGTCGAACGTGTCGCCGATTTGCCGTTGATCGACCTGCGCTGGCGCAACAGGGTCAGCGCCGTCTCCCGCCACCCTGACCACGTCCGATTGACCATCGATACGCCGGACGGCCCCTATCCTCTTACAGTGGATTGGCTGATTGCCTGCGATGGCGCCCGCTCGCCTACGCGCGCCATGCTGGGGCTGGATTTCGCCGGCGAAGTCTTCGAAGACCAGTTCCTGATCGCCGATGTGAAGATGGTGGCGGATTATCCGGTGGAGCGCCGGTTCTGGTTCGAGCCGCCCTTCCATTCCGGCCAATCCGCCCTCTTGCACAAGCAGCCCGACAACATCTGGCGGATCGATCTCCAACTGGGGCGGGATGCCGATGCCGAGGCCGAAAAACGCCCCGAAACCGTGATGCCGCGAATCGCCCGCATGCTTGGCCATGGCGATTTCACGCTGGAATGGGTGTCGATCTACAAGTTCCAATGCCGCAGGCTGGAGCGCTTCCAGCATGACAGGGTGATCTTCGCGGGTGACAGCGCCCATCAGGTGTCGCCCTTCGGAGCGCGAGGGGCCAATTCCGGCGTGCAGGATGCCGGGAACCTGGCGTGGAAGCTGGCGCTGGTCGTGAAGGGCGAGGCCTCCGCTTCGCTGATCGAAACCTATGACACGGAGCGCTCCGAAGCAGCGGATGAGAACATCCTCAACTCGACCCGGGCCACGGATTTCCTGGCGCCGCATTCCCCTGCAGAAAAGACATTGCGCAATGCCGCCTTGAGCCTCGCGCGGCATACCGGTTTTGCCAAGCGCATGGTCAATTCCGGGCGATTGTCGATGCCGACGGCCTATGTCGGCAGTCCGCTATCATCGCCGGATGATGCAGTGTGGGAGGGCGGCATCCCGCCCGGTGCGCCCATTTCCGATGCTCCCGTGGTTGCGGGCGGGCAACCTTGTCACCTCTCGGAAGCACTGGGACAGGATTTCACGCTGCTGCATGATGCAGGTGCGCTGGTTCTGTCGGAAGAAGACGGCCTGAAACCCCTGGCGCTCGGCCGGGACATCCATGATGCCGAAGGAATGCTGCACAACCGTTTCGCCCTGAACAAGGGCGGCGGCTATCTGATCCGTCCGGACGGGCATGTCGCGGCGCGGTTCACCTCAATTGACCAGGCCAAGGTTTCAGCCGCGCTGCGGCGGGCGAGGGGAGGATGACCATGCCGGAAGCCCTGTTGATGACCGAGAATCGCCTGGATGATCCCGACGCCGCGTTCCGCCTGCTTGTCGAGGCCCACAGGGCGTTGCCGGAGCAGGAGAGCCAGATGCTGAATGCCAAGCTCGTGCTGCTGCTGGCGAACCACATCGGTGATATCGCGGTGCTGAGAGAAGCGCTGGAGATCGCACGGAGATAATGGCTCCGATGTCGCCGGCTGCTGTGGCGGGGCGAGATGTTTCCCGCTAGACCTCTGCGATGCGTCGCACATTCTATTTCCTCATCCTTGGTTGCATCGCGCTGATCTGGCTGGGCCACCGCATGCGTCTCGCCATGGAGCGGCTGGTGACGGGCACGCCTGGCGACCATGCGCTCGACATGCGCTTCTTCGGCTACGGTGTCGAAGAGGTTAGCGGCTATTTTCAGCGTCTCGGCAGCGAGAAACGCAAGGATTACCTGCGCATCCAGACGCGCATCGAGCTGGCCTTCATCGTGGCTTACGGCATCTCGGGTGCGGCGCTGGGCATGTGGACCTCGTCGGCGCTCTATGCCGAGAAATGGACGCTGGCCTCCTGGGCACCGTTTCTGGGCGGCCTCATCATCGCCACCGGCGCGGTGATCGATCTCGACGAGGGCAATGCCATCCGGAAATTGTTGAAAAGCTATCCCCGGATCGACGCAGCCGATGTCGCCCGTGCCTCGAAAGCGACCCGGCTGAAATGGCTGTGCATCGTGCTCGGCCTGGCTCTGGTGCTGGTCGGTGCTGCCTTGGCGATCATCGCCAAGCTGAAAGCCGCCTGAAATCATCTCTTCGGGACTTTTCCCTTGCCTTTCCTGCCTTCTTGCGGCATCTGACCAATCTCCTGATCGCCCGGCCAGTTAGGGCTGCCGCGGCGATCTTTGTCGTTCCCCCCGGGAACTTCGGCCTGTGAATGTCAAAATTCCCGTGCCACAACTGATACGAGAGCAAAAATGCCCAAACTGAAGACCCACTCGGGCTCAAATAAGCGATTCAAAGTGACGGACACCGGAAAGGTCAAGTACCAGCAGACCGGCAAGCGTCACGGCATGATCAAGCGGACCAAGAAGCAGATCCGGGATCATCGCGGAACCCGCGTCATGTTCAAGACGGACGGTGACAACGTCATCCGTTTCCGCCTGCCGAACTCACGCTAACGCCAACCGCACCCGAGGAGCAAACACATGGCTCGCGTCAAACGGGGCGTTACCGCCCACGCCAAGCACAAGAAGACCCTGAAGGCTGCAAAGG
>JANNFV010000341.1:0-4015 GCA_031380285.1 Hyphomicrobiales bacterium
CGAATTCGGCGGCCTGGGCATCGAGGTCACGATGGAAGAGGGCGTGATCAAGGTCGTCGCCCCCATCGACGAGACCCCGGCGGCCAAGGCCGGCATCCAGGCGGGCGATCTCATCACCCATATCGATGACGAGCAGGTCCAGGGCCTGTCGCTCAACGATGCCGTCAACAAGATGCGCGGCCTGATCAACACGCCGGTGCGCCTGAAGATCATCCGGGCCCAGAGCAAGAAGGTCGAGGAGATCAAGCTTGTCCGTGACAAGATCCAGGTGCGTGCCGTGCGGGCCCGGAAAGAGGGCGACGATATCGTCTATCTGCGCGTGACATCGTTCAACGAGCAGACCTTCGAGAACCTGAAGAAGGGCATCGAGACCACTGTTGCCGAAATCGGTGCGGACAAGGTCAAGGGCTTCGTGGTCGATCTGCGCAACAATCCGGGCGGCCTGCTCGATCAGGCCGTTGCCGTGTCGGATGCCTTCCTCGAGCGGGGCGAAATCGTTTCCACGCGTGGCCGTGATCCGGCGGATACCCAGCGGTTCACTGCCAAGGGCGGTGACTTGAGCAAGGGCAAGCCGATCATGGTGCTGATCAATGGCGGCTCGGCCTCGGCATCCGAGATCGTGGCAGGTGCCCTGCAGGACCACAAGCGGGCGACCATCATCGGCACGCGCTCCTTCGGCAAGGGGTCGGTGCAGACCATCATCCCGCTGCGCGAGCAGGGCGCAGTGCGGTTGACCACGGCGCGCTATTACACCCCGTCAGGTCGCTCCATCCAGGCCAAGGGCATCGATCCGGACATCAAGATCGAGCAGGACATTCCCGAGGCGCTGCGCGGCAAGGACGAAACCAAGGGCGAAGCCGGGTTGAAGGGCCACCTGAAGAGCGGTCAGGATACCGAGGAAAAAGGTGGTTCATCCGCCTATGTCCCGCCTGAGGCCAAGGACGACAAGCAATTGATCTATGCCGTGGATCTGTTGCGGGGCGTCAAGGTGAACCAGGCCCCTGCCCAGCCAGGAACGCAAAAGGCCAACTGAAGGGTTTTGCAGCGTTGCATTGACTTCAAGACCGCCTTCGGGCGGTTTTGTTGTGTTGCGGCCAACCGCAAAGTGGCGAATGGTCATCACGCGCCCTGAACTTTCCGTGATGAACCCGCCAATCTTAACGATAAGTCATCTTCCGTTCATCTCAAGAGCCCCAGAAGTCGTGCGACGGTGCCGTAAGGCTTGAATTCATTCAGAACTTGTGGCTTGAAACCGCCGTCGGGGCCAGACAGTCTTCTGTCTGGTTGGGAACGGTTTGTAAGAGGCGTATTGATGAAACACCCCCGTGATCTTCTCCGGTCCCGCGTGAACCTCGCCGAAGTGTCGGTCGAGCGGGCGCTTTCCGAATTTCGCGCCAACCGCCCCGTCGTGATCACCTCCGACAGCGCCGCCATCCTGATGTGCGGCGTCGAGGGCCTCGATACGGAACTGGCTCGCGATCTGGACAATCTCGCGGAAGGCAAGGCGCGGCTCGTGCTGCCCGCTGCCCGCCTGCGCCGCCTGGGCCTCGACCGCAGCCAGCCTGGAGTCGTGTCGTTGCCGACTGTTGATGCCGTCCGTGTTGAAACACTGGCGTTAAAGACCGACGCGAAGATCGATGCCCCCGTCAGCCCGCTGATGGACATGGACGACATGGCACTGGAACTGGCGCGTGTCGCGCTCACCATCCCCGCCATTGTGACGATGCCTGCCGATCTGGCCGCCCTGCCCGAGAGCCTGTTCGTGCGGGTCGCGGCGGAGGATATCCGCAACTACCGGCAGTCGCAGGTCAAGGCGATGCGCATGGTGGGCCGTGCGCCCGTGCCATTGGAAGGCGCGCCGGAAACGGAATTCGTGGTATTTCGCGGGGGCGAGGGCATGCGCGACCAGGTGGCGATCATCGTCGGCAAGCCCGACCTTTCCAAGCCCATCCATGTGCGCATGCATTCGGCCTGCCTGACAGGTGATCTGTTCGGGTCGCTCAAGTGCGATTGTGGCGACCAGTTGCGTGAAACCGTGCAGTGGATGGCCGAGAACAAGGGCGGCATCCTGCTCTATCTGGACCAGGAAGGCCGCGGCAACGGCATCGCCAACAAGATGCGTGCCTACAAGCTGCAGTCGCAGGGCTGGGACACCTATGACGCGGATGAGGTGCTGGGCTTTGATCTCGACCAGCGCAAGTTCGATTTTGCCGCCGTGATGCTGACGCAACTCGGCGTGACCAGTGTCAGCCTGATGACGAACAACCCCGAGAAGATCGGTTCGCTCAAGAACGCCGGCATCCAACTCGTCGAAAGCAAGCGCGTGCTGGGCCGCCCTAACCCCAACAACGTGCGTTACCTGGCGTCCAAGCGTGATCGCGCCGGGCACTATATCGATTTCGAAGCCCTGGCCGCACGCGCTCCTGCAGAGTGAAATGTGCGGCCACTTCTCCCGACGGGAGAAGGACCAGCCGTCACGTCACGCCGTTCAGTTCCGCCATCGCATCCGACACCATCGGCACGAACTCCTCGCCGCGCCCCTGCGCCACCGCAATGGCATAGGAATTCTTCACAGCGTTCCCCACGGGATTTGAAAGCTTGGCAGCGTCCGCCATGGCTTCCAGATAGCGCATGTCCTTCAGCGCGTTGTTGAGCGTGAACAAATGCGCGTTGCGGTCTCCCTCCAGCACATAGCGGAAGAAGGTCTGGTAGAACCCGCAATCCATGCGGCTGCCCCGCAGCACGCTGTCAAAGATTTGCGGGGTAATGCCAACCTTCTGGCCAAGTGCGAGGGCCTCGGCGTAGATCGCGCCATAGCCCATGGCGACGAAGTTGTTGAGCAGCTTCATCTGGTGGCCCGTGCCGACAGGGCCGACATGCGCGATGCGCGCGGCCCAGGCTTCGACCACCGGGCGAATGCGGGCGACCGTTGCCTCATCCGCGCCGATCATCGCGCCAAGCTGCCCGATCTCTGCCTGCGCCGGTGTGCCGTTGAGCGGCGCATCACAATAGGTGACGCCAAGGGGCGCAAGCTCCACCGCCAGTTCCTGGGTCGATACCGGATTGGCCGTCGAACAATCGACGATGACGAGTCCTTTGCCGGCACCCGCCTTGATGCCGTTCTCACCGCGGATCAGCTTTTCGATGACACCTGAATCAGTCACGCAGAGAAAAATGATGTCGGAATGCTGTGCCACCTCGGCAGGCGTTTTCACCTCACGCGCACCCATGGCGACCAGCGCATCCACCGGGGCGCGGTTGCGGTTACCCATGAGGGTGAGCGGAAAGCCCTTCTCGATCAGGTTCTTCGCCATGCCATGGCCCATCAGGCCCACGCCGATGAAGCCGATCCGGTCTTTCGAAGCCATGGTGTTCTCCCCCTTGATTGCCTGCCATCTGGCACGGCGCGGGGGGGAGACGTCAAGCGGAAGGTGCGGAAATGATGGCAGGCGTCAGACCAGCGCCATCCGGGCATCGGGGTGGCGATCCAGCAGCGCCTGCTTCAGCTTTTCCAGGGCGCGGTTCTCGATCTGGCGGACCCGCTCCTTGGAGATGCCGAGACGTTCGCCCAGCGATTCAAGCGTTGCCGCATCGTCCTGCAAACGCCGCTCCCGGATGATGCGGATTTCGCGGTCGGACAGCACAGTGAGGGCAGAGCGGAGCCAGCCCACGCGGCGGGCACTGTCGATCGAGTCCTCCACGACGGCGTCGGGCAGAGGATTGCTGTCGATCAGGAAATCCATGCGGTCGCTGGCTGCGCCCGTATCCTGTTCGGAAAGCGGCGCGTTGAGCGAGGTGTCCGGGCCAGAGAGCCGCGCCGCCATCGTCGCAACGTCGATCTTGGAAACGCCGACCGCAATGGCGATCTCGGAATAGACCGCATCGAGCGAGGCGCTGGAGCCTGCGGCCTGGGTGATGCGGGCCCGCAAGCGCCGGAGGTTGAAGAACAGGGCCTTTTGCGCGGAACTGGTGCCACCGCGCACGATGGACCAGTTGCGCAGGATGTGATCCTGGA
>JANNFV010000381.1:0-8056 GCA_031380285.1 Hyphomicrobiales bacterium
GCTGGATCGGCAATCCGAAGAGCTGCCCCGAGACACTCACCGTCACGAACTGGATGGTGTCGGCATGGGCGGCACTGCCCGCGTCATTGTCTGCCAAGAGGCCAATCATGCCGCTGCTCCTGTCGCCTGCCTCAGAGCACCGAGGCTGAGCATCAGCCCCTCCCGGTCGAATGTGCCGACCACGTCATCGAAGCCGGAACGATGGGCACGCTCCAAAAGCTCTTGCGAGGCACGGCTCGCCAGGCCGATGAACCGGGTGGCCGGGCTGGCCAGATTGGCCAGGGTGAGCGCCGCGCCATCCTCGACGCCCGCCACCACGACATCATAGGCTCTGTGCTGGAGCAGCCTTTCGGCTTCGGCCATGGATGCGGCCATCTGCATCTGGAATCCTGCGGCCTGCAGCACTGGGCCAAGCATGCCACGGAGAAAGTCCGACTTTTCGACCAACAGCAGTCGCTGTTGCTGTTGTGACCGGCCTGACGCACCTGTGCCAAATTCCGGAACGAAATAGGCGATATCGACAATGTCCGTCGCCTTGTCGCGGATGATGGCTGAACCGATGATCCCCGGCTGTGATCCGGCGGTATCGATTGACAGGCTGTCCTCGACGATGTCGACGATCTCGTCCACCATGAGGCCAACGGCGGACGCACCAGATCCGAAGACCAGAACGGGTTGCGTTCCTGTCTCGCGAACCGCAATGTTGGCTTCCAGCGAGACCAGAGGCATCAAACGCCCCCGGTACTGGATCATCGGCCGGCCGCTTGCGAACTCGATGCGGCTGGCGTCGATTTCCTCGAGACGGGTGACAATCGCCAAAGGCACCGCCTTGGGACCACCGCTGCCGGACCTGAAGATCAGGAATGAGCTCGTCTGCGCTCCAAGGTTGTTGATCTCGGCCAGCGCTGCGGAGTTGTCATTGTCGGCAGCCGCAATCGCACCGATGTTGCTGGCAAGGCCATTGGGGTCAAGGATCATGATCACCGCACCATCGCCGAGGATGGTCGCGCCGGAATAGCAGGAGAGATGGCGGATCCGCGCGGAGACGGGTTTCACCACGATCTCCTCTGTCTGCAGGACGCTGTCCACGACGATGCCGAACATCATGGCACCGACCTGGCAGACGACGATGAAGGCATCCGACCATTCCCCTGTCATTTCCGCCTTGATGCCCAGCACGCGGCTGAGCTGGACCAGGGGCAGCAGCCGCTCGCGCAGGCGCAGGACAGGCGCGTCGTGGATGTGCTCGATGCGGGCTTCGGCGCTGCCGCTGGGGCGGACAAGCTCGATCACTGCCATCTGCGGCAGGGCAAAGCGCTGCCCACCACTCTCCACGATGAGCGCAGCAGCAATGGCCAGAGTGAGGGGTATCTTGATCAGGACAGTCGTGCCCTGGCCCTGGCTGGTTTTCACCTCGATGGCACCGCCCATCTGCTCGATATTGGTGCGCACCACATCCATGCCGACACCGCGTCCGGATATGTTGGTGAGCTTGTCTGCTGTCGAAAATCCGGCGTGGAAGATGAACTTGGCGACCTGCAGGTCGTTGAGCGCGGCGGCATCCACCTCGGATACCAGGCCCTGCCGCAGGGCCTTCTGACGGATGCGCGGCAGATCGAGGCCACGCCCGTCATCGGCAATGGACAGGATGATGTAGCCACCTTCCTGTGCGGCGGAAACCCGGATGAACCCCTTCGGGGCCTTCCCGGCCTTCATGCGATCACCGGCACTCTCGATGCCATGGTCGGCAGCATTGCGGATCATGTGCAGCATCGGATCCTTGATCAGCTCCAGCAATTGCCGGTCGATCTCGGTTTCCGCGCCCGCCATCGTCAGTTCGATGTCCTTGCCAAGATCCTGGCACAGATCGCGCACGAGACGCGGCAGCTTGGCCCAGGCGTTGCCGATGGGCTGCATGCGCGTCTTCATGACGCTTTCCTGCAGTTCAGCAGTCACATGGGAAAGGCGCTGCAGCGGAACCTTGAAGGCGCTGCCTTCGTCGCGGCGGGCCAGTTCCAGCAGCTGGTTGCGGGTCAGGACAAGCTCAGACACCATGGTCATGAGGTGATCGAGCGTGTCGATGGGCACGCGGATCGTGCTGTTGCGCAAGGCGCTGTCCGCAGCGCTGTCCGCCCCTTGGTCAATTGCGGAATTGGCTCCCGTCTCGGATGTCGCGGTGTGGGAGTCGTCCGTCAGCAGCCCGGCGCGTTCCAGCATGCCGTAACCGAACTCGGATTCGTCCACCGTTGCATCGCGAAAGGCCGCTTCAAGTTCATCCAGCGACACTTCGCCGGGCCGCAATTCGCGCTCGAGCACCTGATAGACCAGCGAACCGACCGTGATATCCGTCGCGGGCTGCATGGTCTTGGCAGATTGCAAGATATTGGCAGATTGCAAGATTTTGCCCGACTGCAAGATTTTGCCCGACTGCACTGTCTTGCCGGGCTTCGCTTGACCTGTGGTCAATGCCTCCAGCGCGGTGATCAGGTCGATATCCTCGCCCTGCGGTTCGGCCATGGAGCGATCCAGCTCGGCGATGATCAGCTTGATGCGATCGATCGTGGACAGGATCAGGGTCACGGCTTCGCGCGTGACAGGAGCACCATCGCGGAAACGGTCGATCACTGTTTCTGCGGCATGCGTCAGCGCTTCGAGGCGCGGCAAGCCGAGAAACCCGCACGTCCCCTTGATGGTGTGAACCAACCGGAAAATCTGGGCAATGATGCTCTTGTTGTTCGGGTCCTGCTCGAACCGAACCAGCTCATTGTCGACCACATCGATGTTTTCGGTGGTCTCGACAACGAAGTCACGCAACAGATCGTCCATCGGATGTTCTTCCGTACTCAACGCGACGCTACTCCACCAACCATCCCGGAAAACGGTTGATGAAGCGTTTCAAACGCGCATTCTTGGTGAAATATTTTTTAACGCGGGACATGGCCGCCCTTCACGGCGCTTGTCCGGCATGCCCAGGCAGCGCAGAGTGCGGCCATGGTCGATCATGGTTTGCTCAACCGGGCTGGCGTCCCGCATCTCCTGCGCCTCGATACATTGGTCAAGCTGCGCTGGTTGGCGGTCACAGGGCAGGTCTGTGCCGTGCTCACCGTGCATTTCGGCATGGGCTTTCGCTTGCCGCTGCTGGGTGCGCTCGGCATCATCGCCGTGTCCGGCGCACTCAACCTGGCGCTGAAGGCGCGTTATCCGACCACGCACAGGCTCGAGGATGGCGCTGCGGCGGCGCTGCTCGCCTATGATGTCATCCAGCTCGCGGCCCTGTTGTACCTGACTGGCGGGCTGGAGAACCCTTTCGCGATCCTGTTCCTCGCCCCGGTCATGATCTCGGCGACCGCGCTGCCACCGGTTCGGACCATGGCGCTGGGGGCGCTGGCGATGGCCCTGGTCACGATCCTGGCCCTGTGGCATCAGCCGCTGCCCTGGAAACCGGGAGAAATGCTCAGCCTGCCACCTCTCTATGTCTGGGGCGTCTGGCTGTCGCTGCTGCTGGGCCTGACCTTCATCGGCGTCTATGCCTGGCGGGTGGCGGAGGAGGCACGGCAACTCGGCAATGCGCTGGCTGCGACGGAACTGGTTCTCGCGCGCGAGCAGCATCTCTCGCAGCTCGACGGCCTGGCGGCAGCCGCCGCCCACGAGCTCGGCACGCCATTGGCGACGATCGCCCTGGTGGTGAAGGAGCTGGATCGCTCCATGGCGGCGGGAAGCCCGCACAAGGACGATATCGAGTTGCTGCGGGAGCAGACCATTCGCTGCCGCCAGATCCTGGCCAAGATCACCACCTTGGGAACCGAGAATGACGGGCCTTTGAAGGCGATTGGCCTGCGCCAGCTGGTGGAGGAGATTTCCGCCCCGCAACGACCCTTCGGCGTCACCATCAAGACAGAGGTGACAGGGCGCGGCCAAGAGCCGCATTCGATCCGCAAGCCCGGCCTGATGTACGGGCTGGAGAACCTTGTCGACAACGCCGTCGATTTCGCCAGCACCACCGTCACCATCACGGCGGCCTGGACCGAGCAGGACGTCACCATCCGGATCATCGACGATGGCCAGGGTTTTGCACCCGAAGTGCTGAAACGCCTGGGAGAACCCTATGTCACGACGCGGAAGTTCGACTCGGGAGCAGAAAACGATTCCGCCGGACTGGGGCTGGGGCTGTTCATCGCCAAGACATTGCTGGAGCGCAGCGGCGCCCAATTTGCGGCCAAGAATCTCGATGGTCTGTCACGCGGGGCGGAAATCACCCTGATCTGGCCGCGCGAGAGTTTCGTGCGCGAAACAGTCGCCAAGGAAGATCGCTTGACCGATCCCTCCGCCCTGCGGCATCCAATTGGGGCCGTCTAACGTAAAAACACATATGACACAGTCTCTTGCCCCAGAACCCGACCGTTCACTCTTGATCGTGGACGATGACAAGCCCTTCCTCACACGCCTTGGTCGGGCGATGGAAGTGCGCGGTTATGTCGTGGTGCAGGCCGAAAGCGTGGCGGCTGGCCTTGCTGCCATCGTTCAGCATCCACCCGCCTTTGCCGTGATCGACATGCGCCTGCTGGATGGCAATGGCCTCGATGTCATTTCCGAATTGAAGCGCGTGCGGCCCGATGCACGGGGAATCGTGCTCACCGGCTATGGCAATATCGCAACCGCAGTCACCGCGGTGAAGATGGGGGCATTCGACTACCTCGCCAAGCCCGCCGATGCGGACGAGATTGATGCGGCGCTGCGGGCGATCCCCGGCAGCAAGCCGGAGGTTCCAGACAACCCGATGTCGGCGGACAGGGTCCGCTGGGAGCATATCCAGCGGGTCTATGAACTGTGTGAGCGCAATGTCTCCGAAACCGCGCGTCGCCTCAACATGCACCGCCGGACGTTGCAGCGCATTCTGGCGAAACGCGCGCCGAAATAGGCGCTGCGCTCACGAAACGCGTGGCAGACCCTCGTCGGTCCACACCGCATCCAATGCCCGCACGAGATGGACGATATCCATATCCGTGTGGAACGGCGCAGGCGTGATCCGCAGCCTTTCAGTGCCCTTCGGCACCGTCGGGTAATTGATGGGCTGGACATAGACGCCATGCTCGGCGAGCAGGCGATCACTGATCCGCTTGCACAGCACGGGATCACGCACCATCACCGGCACGATGTGGCTGGGGTTGTCGAGCAGCGGAATGCCCTTGGCGTTCAACTGGAATCGCACCTGCGCCACGTTCGACTGGTGGCGCGCCCGCTCGGACTGGCTGTTCTTGAGATGGCGGATGCTGGCTGCCGCACCTGCCGCAACGGCGGGTGGCAGTGCCGTCGTGAAGATGAAGCCGGAGGAGAAGCTACGGACAAAATCGCACACCGCAGCAGAGCCCGCTATATAGCCTCCGACCACGCCGAAGGCCTTGCCCAACGTCCCCTCGATGATCGTCAGGCGATGGCTGAGGCCGTCACGCTCGGCGATGCCGCCGCCGCGCGGACCATAGAGGCCGACCGCATGCACCTCATCGAGATAGGTCATGGCACCATGGGCATCCGCCACGTCGCACAGTTCCGCGATCGGCGCGACATCACCATCCATCGAATAAACTGACTCGAAGGCCACCAGCTTCGGCAGGGCAGGATCGAGCGAGGCGAGATGGCGGTTCAGATCCTCAGGGTCATTGTGCCGGAAAATGACACGCGAGGCCCGGCTGTGGCGAATGCCTTCGATCATCGAGGCATGGTTGCCTGCATCCGAGAGAACCACGCAACCCGGCATCTGGGTGGCAAGCGTGCTCAGCGAGGCCCAGTTCGACACGTAGCCGGAGGTGAACAGCAGCGCCGCTTCCTTCTGGTGAAGATCGGCCAGTTCCTGCTCCAGCAACACGTGATAGTGGTTGGTGCCTGCGATGTTGCGTGTACCGCCAGCGCCTGCACCGCAGCGGTCCAGTGCCTCATGCATGGCGGCCAGCACATCGGGATGCTGTCCCATGCCGAGATAGTCATTCGAACACCACACCGTCACCTTGCGCTGGCTGCCGCCGTCGCGCCAGGTGGCATGGGGGAAGTTACCCCGATCGCGCTCGAGGTTGGCGAAAACCCGATAACGCCCTTCGCCGCGCAGGCGATCCAGTTCCGATTTGAAGAAGGTCTCGTAATTCATGCCGCGTTGCTCTTGTGCCTTTGCAGAGCCGGGCTTGATCTTGGCAAGTCGATCCAGCTGGGCCCGGGCCTTGCGCAACCCTGTCGCGCCATCCGGCGCATCCTGCAAGCGCAGTTTCGTCGCAGCCATCGGCTTTGCGGAAACCGCAACATCACCATCCGTGACGCCATGAAGGTTGGTTGCCATGCTCGATACTCCCTTTTTGACCTGTTCTTCTTACCGTCGACCGCGCAGGCCACCCGGCGTTCCATCTTGTGTCGAAACCGAAATCTTCGCCGTTGCCGCCTGGGCGCCGGGCACCACACGGTCCCGCAGGCTCCAGCGCCAGAGCCAACTGGACGGCAGCGGGATGAACAGCAGCCAGTGCTCCAGCACCGCCAGCGCCATGAGGCTCGCCAAAAGGCTGTAGGCCGTGCCGTCGAAGGCGCTGCCCTGCGACCAGATCGCCTTGTGCGCGAGCCAGACCGTGACCAGCGACGAGACCGTGATCACCAGGGGGAACAGGCCGTTCATGGACCGTCTGCGAAAATAGCTGCTGAGATAGGTCAGATGGGCGGGCAGGAAATTATCGGTGATGTTGGGAGCACCAAGGAAGATGTTGAATTTCGTGCTAAGCCGCATCAGCCACAGAACGAGGAACGTCCAGAAACCCAGCATGTTGGCGCTGCCCCAGCACACCAGCCCGATGGCCAGCGCCGAGAACGCGATGGCGATCTCGTGATGGATGATGGTGCCGGAGGCTTCCGTGAATCGCGAGAAACCCTTCAGGTTGCCCGCTGAGGGAACGCGGCGAGGGCCGGTGAGATAGCCCATCAGGAAGGCCATCTCGTTCCAGCCCCAGATCACCAGCGCCGCCGTGAAGCCGACATAGGCGGCGGAAGGCGCGACATTGTCCCGGATCGACCAGAGCACCAGCAGGCTGATGGCAGCGGCAAGGCTGGCCACCACCATGCTGACGGGGAACGTGCTGCGCTTCAAACCATCCAGATACAGGATCGCGCCCGTGCTGAACCACCACAGGAAGATGGAGAAGAGGATTGGAAGGCCAATCTCCATCACCGTGCCGGTCCTCCTGTGTTGGGCAGCAGCGCCGCCGACGGTTGTGTCGGCAGGCTGAACTACCAGGCTGGATTGAGCCGGATATTCTCCGGCAACGCGTTCTGCTTCACGGGAAGCAGGTAGAGCTTGATAAACGTGGCGAGGCCGGAAACGCCCAGGCCGAGACGCCGCAGGACGCCCAGAAAGCCTCCCCTGGTTTTCGCTTCAGCGCTGGCTTCCGAAATCAGCCTGAGGCGCTCGAGACCCTGCAGGAAGGCGGGATTGTCGATGTCGAGTTCCACCGGGAAGGTCTGGCGGGCAATATCGGACGTGATGCGGAAGACCCGCATGTCATAGTCCTTGATATCGACTCCCAGCGCCTTGTGGAAAGCCGGACGCATGTGATCGCGCACATACATCGTGGCATAGACCGCCAGCAGGAAGAACCGGATCCAGTACTTGTTGATCCCGGTCGTCAGCTTGGGGTCAGACCGCATGAGCAGGGCAAACGCCTCGCCATGGCGGAACTCGTCGTTGCACCACTTGTCGAACCACTTGAAGATGGGGTGGAAGCGCTTGTCCGGATGCTTCTCCAGAATCCGGAAAATCGTGATGTAGCGGGCGTATCCGATCTTCTCGGACAGGTAGGTCGCATACATGATGAACTTGGGCTTGAAATAGGTGTACTTCTTGACCTTGGTCAGGAAGCCGAGGTCCACGCCGACGCTGAGCGCCTTGAGGCTTTCATTGATGAACCCGGCATGGCGCGACTCATCCCGCGCCATGAAGGTGAAGAGATCCCGCATATCGGGATTTTTCATGCGCTTCTTGATCTCGGAATAGAGGATGCAGCCCGAGAACTCGGCCGTGAGCGAACTG
>JANNFV010000393.1:0-2882 GCA_031380285.1 Hyphomicrobiales bacterium
GGAATTCCCGCCTTGATGAACGGAGATTTTGTGCTCAGATGGCCTGGATCATAGCCGGAGGAGCCATCCATGCGCCGTCTTTTGCCCGCGTTCAGTGTCGCCATGCTGCTTTCGATCACTGCCACCGTCCATGCAGGTGACGGACCGGAGTTCTGGAATTGCGAGGCGCTCTGGTACAACCGCAACCAGATCTACAAGGAGGCTGGCTATTGCTTCCGCACCTCGCGCGCCATCCGGGCTTTTGGCAACGGCGGATGCCAATACGACAATCTGAATTATGTGCCGCTGTCAGAAGTGCAGCGCCGCGAGATCGCGGAAATCCAGCGCTATGAGCGCATCAGGAATTGCCCTCGCTAGGCGCTTTCGCAGCGTCGCGCGCCACTTTCTCGACACCGCGCATGACCCGCATGACGTTGCGGCTGGCGATTTTCTCCAGCGCGGTCTCGCTCCAGCCGCGCTCCATGAGCGCAGCGATCAGGTCAGGGAATTTCGAGACATCTTCCAGCCCTTCGGGGACTGGCCCGCCGTAGAAATCCGAGCCGATGCCAATGTGATTGATCCCGGCCTTGCCCGCCATGTAGTTCACATGGTCGCACAACTGCGACAAGCTGGCCCTGGGGGCAGGGCCAGTTCGCGCGGCGCGGTCACGGATCATTGCCTGGATGTCGGCATCGAGCGGGGCTTTGCCATGCGTCTGCAATGGCTTGATCCAGTCCCTGAGTTGCTGGTTGATGAAGGTCGGCACGAACGTCGCCATGACGATGCCGCCATTGGATTTCAGGCGGATGAGGACGTCATCCACGACGTTGCGGGGGTGATCGCACAGGCTGCGCGCATTCGCATGGGTGATCGCCACAGGAGCGGTCGTGATGTCGAGAACATCGTGCATCACTTTCGGCGTAGTATGAGATAAATCAATCATCAGACCGATTTTGTTCATGCGGCGGATGACATCTTGGCCGAAGGGCGTCAGGCCGTCGTGGCGGGGCGCATCGGTTGCGCTGTCAACCCAGTCGAGCGTTTCGTTGTGGCAGAGCGTCATGTAGCGCGCGCCCAGCGCGTGGAAGATATCAAGCATCTCCAGCCGGTCACCAATTCCCACGCCGCTTTCGACCGCGATGAACGACGCAATCCTGCCTTGCCTTTTGGCCCGACGGATATCCGATGCTGTGAACGCCGGAAGGAAGACATCGGGGTGCCGCTCGTTCATCGCGCGGATCAACTGGATCAGCTCAAGGGTGAATCGGGTGGGATCGGTCACATTGGTGGGGCAGAACGCTGCCCAGAACTGCGCGGCGAGCTTGCCTTCCTTCAGTCTTGGAATGTCGGTGTCGGTTTCCTGATGCTGACGCGCGAGATCATAGGCTGCGATGTTGCCCTGTGCGCTGTGGTGACGACGGACAACATAGGGCAGGTCGTTGTGGCCATCAACCAGCGGAACGCGGGTGAGGAAATCGCGGGCGCGGGCGAGAGACTTCGGCGTGACCATGGTTCAGGCTCCCAATTGGTCTTTCAACCGCCCAAGGCTTTCCTCGCGGCCCAGTACCGCCAGCACGTCGAAAATGCCCGGTGATGTCGCCTGGCCCGTCAATGCAGCGCGCAACGGTTGCGCGAGCTGGCCGAGCTTCGCACCGGAGGCTTCCGAGAGCTGCCGAACGGCGGCTTCAGTGGCAGTAACATCCCACGTTTCGACATCTTCCAGCGCTCGAATCACGTCAGCCAGCCGCTGGCGACCATCGCCGACGAGCAGGGCGGCGGCCTTCTCGTCCAACTTGAGGGGACGGGCCATGAAGAGGAATTTCGCGCCGTCCATCAGCTCGACGAGGGTTTTCGCACGCTCCTTGAGGCCGGGCATCATGGCAAGCAGGCGCTTGCGGCCCGCGTTATCCAGTGCCCTTGCGAAATCAGCCCCGCCTTCCACATGCGGGAGCATGTCCTCCAGCGCCGCAAGAAGAGCTTCGTCGTCAGCCTGCCGCATGTAGAGGCCATTGAGATTGGACAGCTTGGCAAAATCGAAGCGAGCGGCAGAACGGCCGACGTTCTTCAGGTCGAACAACTGGCTCATCTCCTCGGTTGAGAAGATTTCCTGATCGCCGTGGCTCCAGCCGAGGCGCACGAGATAGTTGCGCAGTGCGGCCGGCAGGTATCCCATGGCACGGTAGGCCTCGACGCCCAGCGCACCGTGGCGCTTCGACAGTTTGGCCCCATCCGGTCCATGGATGAGCGGAATATGTGCCATCACCGGCACATTCCAGCCGCAGGCCTGGTAAATCTGGCTCTGGCGCGCCCCGTTGGTCAGGTGGTCATCGCCCCGGATGATATGCGTGACACCCATGTCGTGATCATCCACCACCACGGCGAGCATATAGGTTGGCGTGCCGTCCGAGCGCAGCAGCACCAGATCATCCAGCTCCTTGTTGGCCCAGGTCACTTTTCCCTGCACCTGGTCTTCCACCACTGTCTCGCCTTCAATGGGTGCGCGCAGACGGATGACAGGCTTCACGCCCTCGGGAGCCGTGGACGGGTCGCGATCACGCCAGCGGCCGTCGTAGCGCATCGGCTTGCTATCGGCTTTCAGCCTCTCGCGCATCTCGGTCAGCTCTTCGGGTGTGGCATAACAGTAATAGGCATGGCCCTTCACCACGAGATCGCGGGCAACCTCGGCATGTCGTGCGGCGCGGGCGAATTGATAGATTGGCTCGCCATCCCAGCTGAGGCCGAGCCACTTCAATCCGTCGATGATTGCCTCGATGGCGTTGGGCGTCGAGCGCTCGCGATCCGTGTCCTCGATACGCAGCAGCATCTTGCCACCGTGGCGCTTGGCATAGAGCCAGTTGAACAGCGCCGTGCGACCGCCACCGATGTGCAGGAACCCGGTGGGC